>NZ_SMJY01000071.1:0-25347 GCF_004348355.1 Micromonospora sp. KC721
GGGAGGGAGATATCCGGCTTCTCGAGTTCCTCGACGTTGACGTCCTTGAACGTCATCACCCGGACGTTCTTGACGAACCGAGCGGGGCGGTACATGTCCCACACCCAGGCGTCGTGCATCTCGACCTCGAAGTAGACCTCACCGTCGGAGTTGCGCACGTGCAGGTCGACCTGGTTGGCCAGGTAGAAGCGGCGCTCGGTCTCCACCACGTAGGAGAACTGGCGGACAATGTCGCGGTACTCCCGGTAGAGCTGCAGCTCCATCTCGGTCTCGTACTTCTCGAGATCTTCCGCGCTCATCGCTCTCCGCCTTCCATGACCACATCTTCCCCCACCGCCGCGGAGGGTCGAGGCTGCTCGCCCAACGCCACGCCGACGGTACTCCTTGACGCGCCCGCGTGCTCCATCGGCTCGGGCGCGGACCCGCCGACAGGCCGTCGCGCCCGGGGCGGGGCCCCGTCGCGGCCGGACACGGCGGCCACGTTCACGTACGAGAAACGGTGCTCCACACACGGGCCGAGTTCGCGCAGCGCACCGGTGTGCTCGGCCGTGATGTACCCCTTGTGCTCGGCGAAGCCGTAGCCGGGGTGGCGCTCGTCGAGTTCCACCATGATCCGGTCCCGGGTGACCTTGGCCAGCACGCTGGCCGCCGCCACACAGGCCGCCACCCGGTCGCCCTTCCACACCGCCAGCCCCGGCACGTCCAGCCCGTCCACGCCGAACCCGTCGGTCAGCACGTAGTCCGGTCGGGTGGTCAGCGACGCCAGCGCCCGGCGCATCGCGGCGAGATTGCACACGTGCAGCCCTCGCGCGTCGACCTCCTCGGCCGGGATGACCACCACCGAGTACGCCAGGGCGCGGCTGACCACCTCGTCGTACACCCGCTCCCGGCTGGCCGCGGTGAGCAGCTTGGAGTCGGCCAGCCCGTCGATCTCGCCCCGCCGTCCCTCGGGCAGGATCGCGGCGGCGGCGACCAGCGGACCCGCGCAGGCACCCCGGCCGGCTTCGTCGGCTCCGGCCACGTGCCGGAATCCCCGCCGTTGCAGGGCGCGCTCCAGGGCGTACAGGCCACCGTCGCGGCGGACCACGGTGCGCGGCGGCGTCAGCACGGCGCACCCCCGTGCGACGGGTCGACCGGCCCGGTGGCCGGGAGCGGGTCACCGGCCAGCGCCCGGGCCAGCACCCCTGGTAGGTCCTCCGGGTAGTACCGCTGGTCGGTGGCGGCCAGTTCCGCCACCGACCACCACCGGTACCCGGACACGGTGGCCCGCTCGATCGCGTCGAAGCCCGTGGTGTCCACCTCCCAGGCGCCGATCCGGACCAGGAAGAACTCCTGCTCCTGGCGGTAGCGGACGCCGTCGAAGGGAAACTCGACCGTCTCCGACCAGACCGGGGCGCCCAGCTCGGCCGGGCTGAGCCGCAGCCCGGTCTCCTCGGCCAACTCGCGGGCCGCGCCCTGAGCCGAGGTCTCGCCCGGGTCGAGCCCACCGCCGGGGGTGAACCAGTAGCGGTGCTCCGGTCGGGCCGGATCGACGCCCTCGAAGAGCAGCACCCGGCCTGCGGAGTCGACGAGCAGCACCCGGCCCGCACGACGAGGGGTATGGACGGTCACCGCCCCAGACTGCCAGACGCGGGTGACCCGGGGCCACGTCAGGGCGGTTGGCCGCGGTTACGGGCTGGGGATCGCGTCGAACGGCTTCGGCACGCTCAACCAGGTTGCCCGGTCCACCGGCCAGAACACCGTGAAGGCGCGGCCGACCACCCGGTCCTCCGGGATCGTCGCCTCGGTGACGTCCCGACCGGACTGCTGCCAGTGTTCCAGCGAGTCACCCGAGGCGGAGCGGTGGTCACCCATCACCCAGAGCCGCCCCGCGGGGACGGTGATGTCGAACTCCTGGTCGGCCGGCTTGTCCTGCTGACCATCGGCGGAGTAGATGTACGGCTCGTCGAGCCGCTGGCCGTTGATCACCAGCTTGCCGGCGTCGCAACAGACGACCCGGTCCCCGCCCACACCGATCACCCGCTTGATGAAGTCCTCACCGTTGGGGTTGCCGCTCCACGACGTCGGCGCCTTGAACACCACCACCTCGCCTCGGTGCGGCGACCGGAAGTCGTAGACCAGCTTGTTGACCAGCACCCGATCGTCGATCTTGAGCGTGTTCTCCATGGACGGTGACGGGATGAAGAAGGTCTGCAGCACGAAGGCGCGGACCAGCACCGCCACCAGGATCGCCACGCCCAGCAGGATGGGCAGCTCCTTCCAGAAGGAGCTGCGGGGCTTCTCGGTCTGCTCGTCAATCACGAATGGAGCCTACGTCGCCGGGCACGCGGAGATCGTCCGGAACGCGCGAGAACCGACATCAGCCCCGCCATCGGGACGATGAGGACGACACCGCCGACCGGGGTGGCCTCGACCGGCTGCGCCGGCGCGGCGGCCGGGCGGGACAGTTGGGCGAAGGTCGCCGGCACCGACAGCGACGCCCACCGCTGCGACGGCCAGACCACCATGAAGGCCCGGCCGACGACGTTGTCGATCGGCACCGGCCCCTGGCAGCGGGCGTCCTGGGAGACCAGCCGGTGGTCGCCCATCACGAAGATCTGGTCGGGTGGGACGACGACCTCGTCGAAGCGCCGTGACCGGCACTCCCCGGGATTGGGCGGCACGTCCAGCGGCGAGTTACGGATCACGTAGGGCTCGTCCAGCGGGATGTCGTTGACCAGCACCCGGCCCTGCTCGTCGCAGCACCGCACCCGGTCCCCGGGCACGCCGATGACCCGCTTGATGAAGTCCTTCTCACCGGGGCGGCTCACCCCGACCAGATCGCCGAGGGTACGAGCGATCTTGCCGGCGAAGTCCGGCGGCGGGCCGGTCGGCTCCTGTGCCACCCACCGGTCGGTGCCGCGGAACACCACCACCTCGCCGCGCACCGGGTCACGGACGTCGTAGACGACCTTGTTGACCAGGACCCGGTCGCCGACGAGAAGAGTGTCCTCCATCGAGCCGGACGGGATGAAGAAGGCCTGGAGCAGAAAGGTGCGGATCAGCACCGCGAGGCAGAACGCCACGATCAGCAGCAGCGGCAACTCCTGCCAGAGCGGCATCTGCTTCCGGGTGCGGCGGGCCCTCCTGCGCCACGGGTCGACCGTGCCGTTGTCGTCAAGCACCTGCACCACGCCACTCCCCGGTCCGCAGAAACGACACTACCGCCCGGGAGCCTCCTCGAGGCTCCACGGGCGGTAGTGGACGATCGCATGCCGTGACCACGTCGCGGCGTCGCAGCCCTCCTGCGCCCGTACGACCAGGGTAGTTCCATCTGGTCGATACGACATCCGCGCAGGTCAGGGGCGCAGCGAGCGGTTCTCAGCTCGCCGGCTGCTTCTCGCGCAGCTCCTTGATCTTGGCCTTCTTGCCCCGCAGCTCGCGCAGGTAGTAGAGCTTGGCGCGGCGGACGTCACCGCGGGTCACGACCTCGATCCGGTCGATCGCCGGGCTGTTGAGCGGGTAGGTCCGCTCCACGCCGACGCCGAAGCTGACCTTGCGGACCGAGAAGGTCTCGCGCAGACCGTCACCCTGGCGACGGATGACGACGCCCTGGAAGATCTGGACACGGGACCGGTTGCCCTCGACGACCCGCGCGTGCACCTTCACGGTGTCACCGGCACGGAAGTCGGGAAGGTCGACCCGCTTCGACTGGGCGTCAAGGGCGTCCAGGATGTTCATCGCTGCGTCCTCGTAAGGCTCACGGCGCACCGTCAGTCGGTGCGCGGATGGGTGATTCTGACTCCCGGGTGGCAGCCGGCGACGCCGGCCCCGGTCGGGAGCCCTCGCGTCCGCTCACGGCGTGGGCGGACGCGGCAACCCCCTACTTTGCCACATCCCCCGGCGGCACCGGAAACCCACCCCGATCCAACGCGGCGACGTCCCGCTTGTCGAGGCTTCCCGGGGCGAGCGCGGCGATCATGTCGGGACGGCGCGCCGCCGTACGCCGCAACGCCTCGTCCCGCCGCCAGCGGGCGATCCTGCCGTGGTCGCCGGAACGGAGCACCTCCGGTACCTCCAGCCCTCGCCAGGTCGCCGGCTTGGTGAACATGGGAGCCTCCAGCAGCCCGTGGGCGTGCGACTCCTCCTCCAGCGAGCCGGCGTTGCCCAGCACCCCCGGCAGCAGCCGGGTGACCGCCTCGAGGATCACCAGCACCGCCACCTCGCCGCCGAAGAGCACGTAGTCACCGAGAGACACCTCGGTGACCGGCATCCGCGTCGCGGCGTGCTCCAGCACCCGCTGGTCGATGCCCTCGTACCGGCCGCAGGCGAAGAGCAGGTGCGACTCGGCGGCCAACTCGTGCGCCATCGCCTGGGTGAACGGCACGCCGGCCGGGGAGGGCACCAGCAGCCGGGGCAGGGTGTGCCCGTCGGGGCTCAGCTCGCCCGGAGCCAGGGCGTCCAGGGCCGCGCCCCAGGGTTCCGGGCGCATGACCATGCCGGGCCCGCCGCCGTAGGGGGTGTCGTCGACCGTCCGGTGCACGTCGTGCGTCCAGTCCCGCAGGTCGTGCACGGCCAGCCGGAGCGTCCCGTTCGCCCGAGCCCGGCCGATCAGCGACAGATCCAGCGGGGCGAAGTACTCGGGAAAGATCGACACGATGTCGACGCGCATGAGGGGCGGCTCCGGCTACAGGTCGAGCAGGCCGTCCGGCGGGTCGACCACGACCCGGCCGCCGGCGAGATCGACCTCGGGGACGATCGCCTTGACGAAGGGGATCAACGCGGTACGCCCCTCGGGCCGGCGCAGCACGAGCAGGTCCGAGGCGGGAGCGTGATCGATCCCGGCGACCTCGCCCAGCCGCTGGCCGTCCGGGGTGACCACGGCGAGGCCGACCAACTGGTGGTCGTGGAACTCCTCCGGGTCCTCCGGCGGCGCCACGTCGGCGCTGTCCACCACGAGCAGGGTGCCACGCAGCACCTCGGCGACGTCGCGGTCCAGCACGCCCTCGAAGGCGACCAGGAGCCGGCCCTGGTGGAAGCGGGCCGCCTCGACGGTCAGCTCCGCCGGGACCTGGAACTGTGTCCCGGCGTCGGTCGCGGGCACCGGCCCGGGCTCGGTATGCGGCTCCCTGCCCGGGGCCTCGGCCCGGGGTCTCGCCCCGGGCGCGGTGCGGAGCACCGTACCCGGGGCGAACCGTGCTTCCGGTTCGTCGGTCCGCACCTCCACGGTGACCTCACCGCGGATGCCGTGCGGTTTGCCGATCCTGCCGACGACGAGCAGCATCAGTACGAGTCGACGATGTCGACGCGTACCCCGCGTCCGCCGATGGAGCCGATCACCTGGCGCAGCGCCTTGGCGGTCCGGCCGGACCGCCCGATGACGGTGCCGAGGTCCTCGGGGTGCACGCGGACTTCCAGCCGCTTGCCCCGACGGGAGTCGATCATGCGGACGCGCACGTCGTCCGGGTGGTCGACGATGCCCTTGACCAGGTGCTCCAACGCGGGACGCAGTGCCACGTCAGGCCTGCTCACCGGCGTCGGCAGGAGCAGCGGCCTCGGCCGGGGCCTCGGTCTTGGCGGCCTTCTTGGCCGGCTTGGCGGCCGGGGTCGCGGCCACGCCGGCGGCGGCCTGCGCCTCGGCCTCGTACGCCGCCTTGCGGTCGGCCCGCTCCGGGGCGACCTTCAGCGGCGGCGGGGCCGGCAGGCCCTTGAACTTCTGCCAGTCACCGGTCAGCTCCAGCAGACGCTGCACCGCCTCGCTCGGCTGCGCGCCGACGGAGAGCCAGTACTGGACCCGGTCCGACTTGACCTCGATCACCGAAGGGTCTTCCTTCGGCTGGTACACGCCGACGAACTCGATCGCGCGACCGTCACGCTTGGTGCGCGAGTCGGCGATGACGATGCGGTACTGCGGGTTGCGGATCTTACCCATCCGTAGGAGCCGGATCTTTACGGCCACAGTTGTTTCGCTCCTGTTGCGATCTCACCAGCCCGGACGGGCGGTGTGCACGGGTGAGCGCCGACCGGCACAGTGGGGTTGGGCCGGAGACTGCTCGGTGGACTGGCGACACGCCCGGGTTAGAGGGCGCCGGACGCGCGCCGGATACCAGCGACCCATTCTGCCAGATCCGCCGCCGATCTCTCACACCGGACCCGGACACCGCGCGCGGAGCCGGCGTCGACGTGACATGGAACACCTCTCAGCGCACCGGCGGACGGTCCCAGCCCGGCGGCAGCTCGTCCGGCACGTCCCACTCCCCCGGCGGGGTGTAGTCGCACCAGGTGCCGTCGAACGGGAAGGCCCCCGCCTCGGCGAGGGCGACCACCCGCTCGCCCTCGGCGCGGACCGCCGCCTCGTCGGCCACCCAGTAGTGCTCGGGGAAGGCGATCCGCTCGGCGAACTCCTCCTCGTCCTTCCACTCCCAGCTCCGGTCGGGGTGGACCACCACGTCGAGGTCCTGGTCCACCACGTCGACCCCGGCGACGGCACCGTCGTCCCACCGGACGCCGGGCTCCTCCAGGTTCACGTACCAGTTGATGAAGCGGCCCTGCCCGTCACGGAACCACCAGACCGAGTGGGCCGCCCCAGAGGGCAGGAACTTCAGCACCGGCGGACCGTTCCACCGGCCCCGCGCCAGCCGGTACGACGAGGTGATCCACTCGGCGAAGGGCATCGCCCGCATGCCGAGGCCCGCCGCGGTCACCTCGTGCGCCACCGGGGCGTCCCGGGCGATCCAGAGCAGCAGGCCGCGCTCGTCGTCGCTGACCACCCGGCCCGCCCGGACCCAACCGATCCGGCCGCGCCGCACGTTCCGATGCATGATCAACCGACCCGGCTCGAACCGGTCGACGGGAGTGGCCGGGCGCACCTCAGTAGGCGCGGGCCAGGATGGCGACCAGGTCCGGCTCGTCCTCCGAGTCCGGCACCGAGCCGTCGGCGCGCAGCAGGCAGCGCACCGTCACGCCCTGCCCGTTCGCCTCCGCCTCACCGGCCACGCCGACCGCCGACCACGGCACCCGGGCCCAGCCGGTGGCCGCCGCCTCGATCGCCTCCGCCAGCGTCGACACCTCCGTGGTGCGGGACTCGCGGTGGGCCAGGGCCTGGTCGTGCAGCGCCCGCTGGTCGGCGTCCAGGGCGGCCAGCACCGCGCCGACCACGTCCGCCACCGGGGTGGGGGCCTTCGAGCCGTCCGTACGCCGGACCACGACCGCGTTGCCGGCGGCCAGGTCGCGGGGGCCGACCTCGACGCGTACCGGGTAGCCGCGCAGTTCGGCGTCGACGGCCCGGCGGCCGAACGGGGTGTCGACGCGGTCGTCGAGCGCGACCCGCACGCCGGCGTCGCGCAGCGCGTCGCGCAGCTTGGCCGCCGCCTCGCCGACGCCCTCGCCGGCCTTGACCACCATCACGTACGCCTGGATCGGCGCCAGCCTCGGCGGCACCCGCAGGCCGTTGTCGTCGCCGTGGGCCATGATCAGGCCACCGAGCATCCGGGTGGAGGTGCCCCAGGAGGTCGTCCAGGCGTGCTCCCGGCCGCCCTCGGCGGAGGAGTAGCTGATGTCGAACGCCCTGGCGAAGTTCTGCCCCAGCTCGTGGCTGGTGCCGAGCTGGAGCGCCTTGCCGTCACCCATCATGCCTTCGCAGGTGTACGTGGCGGTCGCGCCGGCGAAGCGCTCCCGGGTGGTCTTCAGGCCGACCACCACCGGGATGCCGAGCACGTTGACCATCAGGTCCTCGTACGCCTCGTGCAGGATCCGCCGCGCGTAGGCCCGGGCGTCGTCCCGGGTGGCGTGCGCGGTGTGCCCCTCCTGCCAGAGGAACTCGCTGGTCCGCAGGAAGATCCGGGGGCGCAGCTCCCAGCGGACCACGTTGGCCCACTGGTTGAGCAGCAGCGGCAGGTCTCGGTACGAGTCGATCCACTTGGCCATGAACTCGCCGATCACCGTCTCGCTGGTGGGGCGCACCACCACCGGCTCGGCGAGCTGCTTGCCGCCACCGTGGGTGACCACCGCCAGCTCCGGCGAGAAGCCCTCGACGTGCTCGGCCTCGCGCTTGAGGTAGCTCTCCGGGATGAACAAAGGGAAGTAGGCGTTCTCCGCGCCGGCCGCCTTGATCCGGGCGTCCATCTCGGCCTGCATCCGCTCCCAGATGGCGTAGCCGGCCGGACGGATGACCATGGTCCCCCGGACCGGGCCGTTGTCGGCCAGCTTCGCCTTGGCGATGAGGTCCTGGTACCAGCGGGGGAAGTCCTCCGCACGGGGAGTGAGCACGCGAGCCATGACCGCACATCCTATGCGGCGTCCGCGCCGCGGTGGCGTCCGGGCGGCCCACCGGCCGCGTCGCGCCACGGACCGCGGGTCAGCGCAGCACCCGGCCACGCAGGACGATACGGGAGGGGGCCCGGACGACCCGGAGGTCGGCCCGTGGATCCTCGGGGTAGACGACCAGGTCGGCGAGGCCACCCTCGACCAGCCCGGGGAAGCCGAGCCAGTCGCGGGCCCGCCAGGAGGCGGCGGCGAGCACGTCGTCGGGGGACATACCGGCCCGGTCGTGCAGCAGGAGCATCTCCTCGGCGGCGAGTCCGTGGTCGATGCCGCCGCCCGCGTCGGTGCCGACGTAGATCGGCACCCCCGCCTCGTACGCGGCCCGCACCACCTCCGGGAAGCGGTCCCGCAGGGCGAGCATGTGGTCGGCGTACCCGGGGAACTTCGCCCGGGCCTGGTCGGCGATCCCGCCGAAGGTCCGAATGTTGATCATTGTGGGCACGAGCGCCGTGCCCTGGCGGGCCATCAGGTCGATCAGGTCGAGGCTCAGCCCCGTGCCGTGCTCCACCGAGTCCACCCCGGCCCGCACCATGATTTCCACGGCCGTCTCGGAGAAGGTGTGCACCGCCGCGCGTACGCCGGCGGCGTGGGCCGCCTCGACGGCGGCGGTCATGGTGTCCGCGTCCCAGGCGGGCGCGAGGTCGCCCGCCTGGCGGTCGATCCAGTCGCCGACCAGCTTGACCCAGCCGTTGCCGGCGCGCGCCTGCGCGGCCACGGTCGCGGCGACCTCGGCCGCGCCGACCTCCACCCCGATGTCGCGCAGGTACCGCCTGGGCGGGGCGATGTGCCGGCCCGCGCGGGCCAGTCGCGGCAGGTCCGGCTCGTCGTCGAGTTCCGGGTACGGGTACGGGGAGCCGGCGTCGCGGATGGCGAGCACCCCGGCGTCGCGGTCGGCGCGGGCCAGGTCGCGGGCCTGGTCGAGCGAGGCGATCGGGGCGCCGCCGCGGGCGATGCCGATGTGGCAGTGCGCGTCGGTGAGGCCGGGCAGCAGGTAGCCGCCGTCGGCGATCGTCTCCGCGCCGGGCACCGGATCGAAGGTGACCCGGTCGCCGACCAGCCAGAGATCCCGCACCTCGTCGTCGGGCAGGAGCACACCGCGTACGTGCAGAGCCATCAGCGAGGGCGGTTGTCGCCCTTACCGAACTTGTTGAAGTCGATTTTCGGAAGCTTGAAGCCCGGGGGCAACCCCTGTCCACCGGCCAGGTCGCCCGGGTCCATGCCGGGCGGAAGCTGCGGCATGCCGCCCGGGAAGCCGCCCGGCACACCACCGGCACCGATCCGCGGCCGGCCGCCACCGCCCTTGGTGCCCTTCCGCTTGTTCTTCGGCGACTTGGTGGCCTTGCGCCGACTGCCCGGCAGGCCCATCATGCCGCCCATCTGCTTCATCATCTTCTGCGCGTCGGCGAAGCGGTTGAGCAGCTGGTTGACGTCCATGACGGTGACCCCGGAGCCGCCCGCGATGCGGGCCCGCCGGGAACCGTTGATGATCTTCGGGTTGGTCCGCTCGGCCGGGGTCATCGACCGGATGATCGCGGTGACCCGGTCGAAGTGCTTGTCGTCCAGATCGGCGAGCTGGTCCTTCATCTGCCCCATGCCGGGCATCATGGCCAGCACGTTGGCGATCGGGCCCATCCGGCGGACGGCGATGAGCTGGTCGAGGAAGTCCTCCAGAGTGAACTGCTCGCCGCCCATCAGCTTGGCGGTCATCTTCTCCTTCTGATCGGCGTCGAAGGCCTGCTCGGCCTGCTCGATCAGAGTGAGGACGTCGCCCATACCGAGGATCCGGCTGGCCATCCGGTCGGGGTGGAAGACGTCGAAGTCCTCCAGCTTCTCGCCGGTGGAGGCGAAGAGGATCGGCTGCCCGGTGACCTCCCGGACCGACAGCGCGGCACCACCCCGGGCGTCACCGTCGAGTTTCGACAGCACCACGCCGGTGATGCCGACCCCGTCGCGGAACGCCTCGGCGGTGCGGACCGCGTCCTGACCGACCATGGCGTCGATGACGAAGATGACCTCGTCCGGGTCGACCGCGTCGCGGATGTCGGCGGCCTGCCGCATCATCTCGGTGTCGATACCGAGGCGGCCGGCGGTGTCGACGATGACGATGTCCCGGGCGGCCCGCCGCGCGTGCTCGATCGAGGCGCGAGCCACCTGCACCGGGTCGCCGACGCCGTTGCCGGGCTCCGGGGCGTACACCTCGACCCCGGCCCGGCCGCCGAGCACCTGCAGCTGCCCGACGGCGTTGGGGCGCTGGAGGTCGGCGGCGACCAGCAGCGGCTGGTGCCCCTGAGCCTTGAGCCAGCGGGCCAGCTTGCCGGCGAGGGTGGTCTTACCGGAACCCTGGAGGCCGGCCAGCATGATCACCGTCGGCGGCTGCTTGGCGAACTGGAGCCGCCGCCCCTCGCCGCCGAGGACCGTGATCAGCTCCTCGTTGACGATCTTGACGATCTGCTGGGCCGGGTTGAGCGCCTGGGACACCTCGGCGCTGCGCGCCCGCTCCTTGACGTTGGCGATGAAGCCCTTGACCACCGGCAGCGCGACGTCCGCCTCCAGCAGCGCCATGCGGATCTCGCGCGCGGTGGCGTCGATGTCGGCGTCGGTGAGCCGACCCTTGCCGCGGAGCTTGGTGAAGATCCCGGAGAGGCGGTCACTCAAGGTGTCAAACACGCGAACATCCCGTTTGTCGTTTTTCCGGCGGGCACAACGCGGCCGGGCAGGTGTCCAGCCACCGCTAGGGTAGCCCGCCGCCCGTCCCCGTGTTCCGCCCCAGCCGTTCCGTCGTGCGCGGAGCTGTCCGTCGCACCCTGTAAACCTGATGGCATGAATGGATCATCCGGACAACCGCGCCCCTGGCCTCGCGGACCATCGGAGCCTGGCGATCCACCCATGCGTTCAGGTCGGTAGCGCCTCACAACCACCTGCGTCTCCCCTGGGTTCCCGGACACCGACCCCGCCGCACCCGCCGGCCGCCCGGACGAGCTCAGACCGCGCCCAGCACGGCCGCCTCCAGCCGGGCCCGCTCGGCGTCCCCCGGCCAACCGCCGACCAGATAGAACACGTCCACCACGTCGCCGCCGAGGGTGGAGATGCGGGCGGCGCGCACCTGGGCACCGGCCTCGTCCAGGGCGCAGGTCACCCGGTAGAGCAGCCCCGCCGCGTCGGCGGCCCGCAACTCGAGCAGCACCGCGTCGGTGGCCGCCTCCCGGTGCCAGACCACCCGGGGCGCGGCCCCCGCGCCCCGCGCCGCGAGCGCCCGGCCGCGCAGCCGCTGGGTGACCGAGACGTCCCCGTTGACGGCGCGACGCAGGTCGGTGCTGAGCGCGATCGGGTCGGGCCCGAGACCGTACCGGGGCTGCACCCGGCATTCGACCAGGGCCCGGCCGTCGACCGTGGTGGCGTCCGCGGCGAGCACCTCCAGCCGGTGCAGGGCCAGGCAACCGGCCACCGTCGCGAGCAGGCCCCGCCGGTCCGCCGCGGCCACCGACACCCGGTCCTCCCCCAGGTGTACGACGGGAAGCGGCCCGGCCACCAGCGCCGGATCCGGGGCCGGCGGCGGAGGCACCACGCCGGTGTCCAACGCGGTGCGTACCCGGCCGACCAGCTCAGCGATCAGCCGTCCCTTCCAGTCCGACCACGCGGCCGGGCCGGTGGCCGCCGCGTCGGCCCGGGTCAGGGCGTGCAGCAGGTCCAGGGTGGTGGTGTCGCCGACCTGCTCGGCGACCCCGGCGACGGTCTTCGGATCGGACAGGTCCCGCCGGGTGGCCACGTCGGGCAGCAACAGGTGCAGCCGCACCAGCGTGCCGATCAGCGCCGCCTCCGCGGCCGGCAGACCGATCCGGGCGGCGACCGCCTCGGCGATCGGTGCCCCGACGACACTGTGGTCGCCCGGGAGCCCCTTGCCGATGTCGTGCAGGAACGCGGCGAGCAGCAGCAGGTCGGGCCGGTCCACGTCCCGGGTGTGCCGGCTGGCCTCGTACGCGGTCTGCACCAGGTGCCGGTCCAGGGTGAACCGGTGCACCGGGTTGTGCTGCGGCAGGCTGCGCATCCGGGTCCACTCGGGCAACCAGCCGTCGATCAGCCCGTACCGGTCGCAGGTCTCCCAGGCCGGCAGCAGGCCGGCACCGGCCCCGAGCAGGGTGGTCAACGCGGCTCGGGCGGCCGGCGGCCAGGGCGCCGGCAGCGGCGGGCAGTACGCGGCCAGCCACTCGCAGGTGGCCCGGGCGATCGGCAGCCGGGTGGTGGCCGCCGCCGCGGCGACCCGAAGCGACAGGCTCGGATCGGGACGGGCGCCGATGGCGGTACGGGCCAGCACCAGCTCGCCGTCGTGCTCGACCACGTCCCGGGCGACCGGCCGGCGCACCGGCCGATCGTCTCCCCCGCGTCGACGGCCGGTGCGCAACCGGTCGGCGGCCCGCCACGCGTCGTCGAGGGCGTGACTGACGGTGCGGGCGTCCCCGGCGACCCGCCGCAGCAGCGCGTCGCCGTCGTGGACGGCGACGCCGTCCGGGCCGGTCTCGGACGCGGGGCGACGCAGACCGAGCAGCCGGGCCACCGCGTCGCGTTCCTGGGCGAGCAGCCGGTCGACCCGGCGGCCGACCTGCTCGTGCAGGGCGTCGCGGGTGTCCAGCAGGCGCAGGTGCGCGGCGTGGACGGCGGGGCGCAGCGCGTCGGTGACCCCGGCGGTGGCGATGGCGCGCAGGATGCCCACGTCGCGCAGCCCGCCGGCCGCCTCCTTGAGGTCACCTTCGAGCAGGAAGGCCAGCTCGCCGTGGGTACGCCAGCGGGTCTCGGTGATCTCCCGTAGCACGGGGAGCCGGCGGACGGCGGTACGCCGCCAGTGGTCGACGGCCGTGCGGAGCAGGTGGTCGACGAGCCCCCGGTCACCGGCGACGAAGCGCGCGTCGAGCAGGGACAGCGCGACCTTGACGTCGTCCTCGGCCACCGCGAGCGCCTCGGTGACGGTGCGCACCGAGTGGTCCAGCCGCACCCCGGCGTCCCAGATCGGGTACCAGAGCGAGGCCGCCAGCTCGTCCACCCCGGGCACCCTGTCGTGCAGCAGCACCAGGTCGAGGTCGCCGTGCGGGGCGCACTGCCGCCGCCCCAGACCGCCGACGGCGACCAGCGCGATCCCGTCCCGGGCGGGCAGCAGCGACCGAAGCCAGGCGTCGTGCCCGTCGGCACGCCGTGCCCGGGCGGCCTCCCCGATGCCGCCGACCCCGTCGACCGGGGCGGGCGCGTCGGTTGGTGCAGTGTCCGACGCGGTGCTCCTGGTCGACGGGGTCATCAACGGACTCTCACAGCGCGTCGAGGCCACGCTCGCCGGTACGGACCCGGACGACCTCCTCGACACCCGTCACCCAGACCTTGCCGTCACCGATCTTGCCGGTCCGGGCCGCGGTGACGATGGCGTCGACGATCTTGTCGACGTCCATCTCGTCGGTGAGCACCTCGACCCGGATCTTGGGCAGGAACTCGACCGTGTACTCGGCACCCCGGTAGACCTCGGTGTGCCCCTTCTGCCGCCCGTACCCCTGGACCTCGCTGACGGTCAGGCCGGCCACGCCGAGGGCGTGCAGAGCCTCCTTCACCGCGTCCAGCTGGTACGGCTTGATGACCGCGGTCACCAGCTTCATGTCCATGCCCTCCATTCTCCGAACGTTAACCGGCGACCTTCTCGTCCACTGCCGCAGCCGATGCGGGGGCCTCCCCCGAGGCCGACTTCGCGGCGCCCGGGGTCAGCCCGGCCATCGCGAACGCCCCAGCAGCGGCGCCGCCGGTGCTCGGCGACAGGTCGTACGCGCTCTCCGCGTGCTCGGCGATGTCGACGCCCTCGATCTCGGCCTCCGCCTGGACCCGGAAACCGATGGTCTTCTCGATGGCGAGGGCGAGGCCGTAGGCCACGGCGAACGACCAGACCGTCACGATCAGACCACCGAGGGCCTGCCGGCCGAGCTGGGTGACGCCGCCGCCGTAGAAGAGGCCGTCGGAGGCGCCGACCACGTCGGTGATGGCGGCGTTGACCGAGTTGGTGGCGAACAGACCGAGCCAGAGCGAGCCGATCCAGCCACCGACGAAGTGCACGCCGACCACGTCGAGCGAGTCGTCGTAGCCGAGCTTGTACTTCAGGCTGATGGCGAGCGCGCAGACCACACCGGCGACGATGCCGAGCAGAACCGCCGCCCACGGGGCGATGAAGCCGCAGGCCGGGGTGATGGCGACCAGACCGGCGACGGCACCGGAGGAGGCACCGACCATGGTCGGCTTCTTGTCCTTGACCCACTCCACCGCGATCCAGCCGAGCACCGCCGCGGCGGTGGCGAGCTGGGTGTTGATGAAGGCGAGACCGGCGACCGAGTCCACGGTCAGCTCCGAGCCGGCGTTGAACCCGAACCAGCCGAACCAGAGCAGGCCCGCGCCGAGCGCGACCAGCGGGATGTTGTGCGGCTTCATGCCCTCACGGGGCCAGCCGAGCCGCTTGCCGAGCACCAGGACCAGGGCGAGCGCCGCGGCACCGGCGTTGATGTGCACCGCGGTCCCACCGGCGAAGTCCAGCGCGTGGATCTTGGCGCCGACGATGCCGCCGCCCCACACCCAGTGGGCGACCGGGAAGTAGACCAGGGTGGCCCAGCCGAAGGCGAAGATCAGCCAGCCGGCGAACTTGGCCCGGTCGGAGATCGCGCCGCTGATCAGCGCGACGGTGATCACCGCGAAGACCATCTGGAACGCCATGAAGACGTAGAGCGGGACCCCGATGCCGCTGGGGTTCTCGGCGGTCGCGCCCCACAGGTCGGTCTCCGCCAGGAAGGTCTTGGTGCCGAGGTAGGCGCCCGGGTCGCCCCAGAGCCCGTTGACGTCGGACCCGAAGGCGACGCTGAATCCGTAGAACCACCACAGAATAGAGATGAGCCCGATGGCCGAGAAGCTCATCATCATCATGTTGAGCACACCCTTGGACCGGTTGAGTCCGCCGTAGAACAGCGCCAGTCCAGGGGTCATAAGCAGCACGAGCGCGGTCGAAACCAGCAGCCAAACGGTGTTGGCGCCGTCGATCGTCGGTGCTTCAGGCACGCTGGCCTCCTAAAGGTGAAGTTCCCTCCCTCGCGGCTTCCGGGGCAGCGTCGCCCGTACGCCGGTTGCGCGGAAGCTTCGCCGCCCCCTGTTTCCTGCACCGACACGGCACGATTTCCGGCACGTGACGACTTGTTTCCGGCATGTGAAGAACCGCGATCATCACCCTAGGAAACCGGACAGAAGGGGCGTCCCCACCTGGGAACGCCCCTTCCTCGTCGCGGTGCGGCTCAGTACAGGGCCCGCTCCAGGGTGTGCCGCTCGTAGTCGAGCAGGCGCAGGTCCCGCATCGGACGCCGCAGGTGGCCCTTGTGCACGATCCGGACGAACGCCGGCTCGCCGGCCGCCGCCATCCGGCGGATACCTTCCACGTGGTCCACGATCCGCTTGCGGATGGTCCGGATCAGGCGGTGCCGGTCCCGTGGGATCAGCCCGTACGCGTCGGCGAACAGGCGCAACCGACGCGGGCGGTCGGGCCGTTTCCACCCCAGCGTGATCGAGTCCCGATCGGAGAAGATCGGCACCCAGGTCCAGGCGGCGTACGCCACGTCGTAGATCCGGGCACCTGGCGAGGCCAGGTCGAAGTCGATCAGCCCGAGGGTGCCGTCCGGCCGCCAGATCACGTTGTGCGGGGCGGCGTCATGGTGGCAGATGACCTCGGTGTCCGGCGGGGGTGGGCCGAACGAGCGCCAGACCGCCCCGGCCGGCGGCGCGAACCCGTACTGCGCGTCGTGGAACATCCGTAGCATGGTGGCCACGGTCACCAGCGCCTCGTCGGTGACCCAGTGCGGGGCCAGCGGGTACTCCCCGCACTCCCCCTCCAGGTACGACAGGACCTCCCGGTTGCGCTCGTCCATGCCCAGCGCGCGCGGCGCGCCGCTGAACCCGACGTACTCCAGGTGGCGCAGCAGGGCGTGCACCGCGGGCGTCCAGGGGCCGGCGTTGCGGCGGACCGTGTCACCGACCCGCACCACGGTGCTCACGTTCCCGCCGTGCAGCGGGATCTCCTGCGAGGTCACGTACGGTCTCCCCAGGCGCGGACCGGAGTGGCGGGCCTCGCGCCACCCGGCGTACGCGCGATCGTCGTTCGTCACCGCGAGGTTACGCGTCCCGGGCGAGCGGCTCGGTCCCGAGCAGCGCGTCGACGAACTGCGTCGGATCGAACGGGGCCAGATCGTCCGCGCCCTCGCCGAGGCCCACCAGCTTGACCGGGATGCCGAGCTTGCGCTGTACGGCGATCACGATGCCGCCCTTGGCGGTGCCGTCGAGCTTGGTCAGCGCCACGCCGGTCACGTTGACCACCTCGGTGAAGACCCGGGCCTGCTCCAACCCGTTCTGCCCGGTGGTGGCGTCGAGGACGAGCAGCGTCTCGTCGATCGGGCCGTGCTTCTCCACCACCCGCTTGACCTTGCCCAGCTCGTCCATCAGGCCGATTTTGTTCTGCAACCGGCCGGCGGTGTCGATCAGCACGGTGTCGGTGCCGGCGTCGATGCCCCGGCGGACCGCGTCGAAGGCGACGCTGGCCGGGTCGGCGCCCTCCGGGCCACGGACGGTCTGCGCGCCCACCCGGCCGCCCCAGGTCTCCAGCTGGTCGGCGGCGGCGGCCCGGAAGGTGTCGGCCGCGCCGAGGGTGACGGTCCGGCCGTCGGCGACCAGCACCCGGGCGATCTTGCCGCAGGTGGTGGTCTTGCCGGCACCGTTGACGCCGACCACCAGCAACACCGCCGGCATGCCCTGCTTCGGGGTGGTCCGCAACGACCGGTCCAGACTCGGGTCGAGGGCGTTGACCAGCTCGGCGGCGAGCAGCGCGCGAAGCTCGGTGGCGGAGCGGGTGCCGAGTACCCGGGTGCGCTCGCGGAGCCGGTCGACGATCTCCCGGGTGGCGTCGATCCCGACGTCGGCGGTGATCAGGCTGTCCTCGATCTCCTCCCAGGCGTCCTCGTCGAGGTGGTCCCGGCTGAGCAGGCCGAGCAGCCCCTTACCGAAGGCGTTCTGCGAGCGGGACAACCGGGAGCGCAGTCGCACCAGCCGGCCGGCGGTGGGCTCGGGGATCTCCAGCGGAGGCGCCTCGACCACCGGCGGCTCGACCAGGACGCCGGTGGAGAGTTCGGACTCGGGTGCCTCGACGGGGGGACCGGCCAGGTCCTCCTCGGTGCGGGTGTCGACCGCGGTCTCCGGCAGCGGCGGCTCGGGGCGCCGGCGCAGCCGGGGCACCACCAGGCTGAGGGCGCCGATGATCAGCACACCGAGCAGGGCGAGTGCGACGAGGAGGTAGTCCTTCATGCCGAAATCCTGTCAGATGCCGGCAGCCGCGTCTCATCGACCGCACCCCCGGGCCGTCCGGCGCGCGCGGCGGTCAGCCCGTCCCGCAGCCGGCAGTGGCGCGACCGCCGGCGGGGTAGTAATGATGAAGCCCGCTCATCCCCGGAGGTCCCGCCATGCCCGCCGCGCGCCTGCTCATCGGACCTCTGCTGCGTCGGGTGGTCGGCACCCGGGCCACCGTCTGGGTGGAGACCAGCGGGCCCGCCGTGGTCACCGTCCGCACCGCCGCCGGGGCGTCCGGCTCCGCGCCGACCTTCTCCGCGTACGACCACCACTACGCGCTCGTCGTGGTGGCGGGCCTCACCCCGGACAGCGCCACCCCGTACCAGGTGCTGATCGACGACGAGGTGGCCTGGCCGGTGCCGGCCGGCGGTTTCCCGCCCAGCGTGATCCGGACCAGGGCCGCCGACGACCGCGACCAGCCGGTGCGGCTGGTCTTCGGGTCCTGCCGGGAGACCACCCAGCACGCCACCGCCCGCCGGCTGCCCCCGGACGCGCTCGACGCGTACGCCCGGCGGTTGCTGGCCGATCCGGATCCGGCGGACCTGCCCGACCTGCTGGTGCTCCTGGGCGACCAGGTCTACGCCGATGTGACCTCCCCCACGGTGCGCCGGCTGCTGCGGCGACGCCGGAAGCGGCCGAAGGGCGCCCCGGCCACCCAGGTGGTCAGCTTCGACGAGTACACGAAGCTCTACCTGGAGTCCTGGCGTGACCCGGAGATCCGCTGGCTGCTCTCCACCGTGCCGAGCGTGATGATCTTCGATGACCACGAGGTCATCGACGACTGGAACACCTCGGCGTCGTGGCGGGCGGACATGCGGGTGCAGCCGTGGTGGGCGGAGCGGATCCGCAGCGGCCTGGCCTCGTACTGGGTCTACCAGCACCTGGGCAACCTCGCCCCGGCCGAGATCGCCGAGGACCCGCTGTACGCCAAGGTGATGACCGCCGAGGACGCCACCGAGGTGCTGCGCGAGTTCGGCGAACGGGTCGACCGGGAGGCCGACGAGGCGCACGACACCGTGCGCTGGCGGGCGGTGCAGTACCAGTGGAGCTACGCCCTCGACCTGGGGCGGACCCGCCTGGTCATGCTGGACAACCGGTGCAGCCGGGTGCTGGAGCCGGGCAACCGGGCGATGCTGCCGGCCGGCGAGTGGTCCTGGTTCCTGGACCGGGCGCACGGCGTCTACGACCACCTGGTGGTGGGTGCCTCGCTGCCGTGGCTGCTGCCGCCGGCCATCCACCACGTGGAGGCGTGGAACGAACGCCTTGCCGACTCCGGCCGGCCCTGGGTGGCGCGGCTGGCCGAACACATCCGCCGCTCCTGTGACCTGGAACACTGGGCGGCGTTCCGCCGTTCGTTCGACGCGCTGGGGGCCCTCTTCGCCCGGCTGGGCAGCGGCACGGCGGCCACCTCCGGCGACCGGGTCGGCGCCGGGCCGGCGTACCCGGCACCCGCGTCGATCAGTGTGCTCTCCGGCGACGTGCACCACTCGTACGTGGCCCGGGCCCGCTTCGACGACCCGGCGGTCCGTACCCCCGTGCACCAGTTGACCTGTTCCCCGATCCACAACCAGGTGCCGACGGGACTGCGCCCGCTGATGCGGCTGGGCTGGAGCCGTGGACCGGCCACCGCCGCCCGGGCCCTGGCCCGTTCGGTCGGCGTCCGTCGACCCAGCGTGCGGTGGAAGAAGCTGGCCGGCCCGTACTTCGGCAACGCGGTGGCGACCCTGGCGCACACCGGGCGGCAGGCGGAGGTGCTGATCGAGGGCACCACGAGCGACGGGCACCTGCGCGTGGTGGCCCGGCGGCGGTTGACCCGCGCCGGCGACGGCCACAAAAGCGGGGGAGGATGGCCGACATGACCTGGAGAGCACCCGAGATCACCCGGACCAAGGAACCGTACGTCGCCGACGAACGCACCATGCTGGAGGGTTGGCTCGACTTCCACCGTGACACCCTGCTGGTCAAGTGCGCGGGGCTGACCGCCGAGCAGTTGAAGACGCCGAGCGTGGAGCCGTCCGGGCTGACCCTGCTCGGCCTGGTCCGGCACCTGGCCTACGTGGAGCGGGTCTGGTTCCGGATCCGGGCCGCGGGCGAGGCCATCGACGGCATCTACTGCACCGAGGAGAACCCGGACGGCGACTTCGACGACGTCGCCGACGCCGACGCGGAGGCCGACTTCGCCACCTTCGCCGCCGAGGTGGCGGCGGCCCGCGCCGCCGCCGCCGGCCTGTCGCTGGAGCAGACCTTCCAGACTCGCCGCCGCGACGGCAGTACCGACGAGATCAGCGTCCGGTGGGTCTACCTGCACATGATCGAGGAGTACGCCCGGCACAACGGCCACGCCGACCTGATCCGGGAACGCATCGACGGCGTCACCGGCGACTGAGCCGACCCGGCCGGCCGGTCGGTACGCCGGCCCGGCCGGCCGGGTCAGTACGCCAGCGCCGCTCGCAGGTAGCGCAGGCCGTCCGGTCCGCTCCACCGGTACGCCGACAGGCCCGCGGTCCGCGCACCGCTGACCGCCCGGTCCTCGTCGTCGACGAAGAGCACCCGCGACGGTGCGGTCTCCAGCGCCGCGCAGGCGATCTGGAAATACTCCTTGGCCGGCTTGTGCACGCCGACGGCCGAGGAGTTGACCACCACGTCCAACTCGCCGACCAGGCCCAGCGCCGCCAGGTCGGCGTCGAGCAGGTCGGTGCCGTTGGTGCCCAGACCCACCTTGATCCCACCCGCCCGCGCCTCGCGGACGAAGGCCAGCACGTCCGGGTCGACCTCGCCCCGGTAGCGCTGCCACTCCTGCACCGCGGCGCGAGCCCGGTCCGGGTCACCGAGCGAGGGGGTGAGCGCCTCGGCGACGCTGGCCATCCACTCGGCGTGGCTGACCCGGCCGGTCAGCACCGGCTGGAGCCGCCCCCACTGCATGGCGATCTCGCCGAGCACCCCCGCCGAAAGCCCGTACGCCCGCTCGACCCCGGCGGCGACCGCCGGATCCCAGCGGCGCAGCACCCCGTCGAGGTCCACCAGGAGCGCCGTGGCGCGTTCCCGACCCACTAGTCGTTCTCCTGCCCGTCGTTGTCGGCCCGGTTGAGCCGTTGGCTGATCACCTGGGTGACCCCGCTGCGCATGGTCACCCCGTAGAGCGCGTCGGCGATCTCCATGGTCCGTTTCTGGTGGGTGATGACGATCAGCTGACTCTTCTCCCGCAACTGTGCCAGCAGGGTGATCAACCGGCCCAGGTTGACGTCGTCCAGCGCCGCCTCGACCTCGTCCATGATGTAGAACGGGCTGGGCCGAGCCCGGAAGATCGCCACCAGCATCGCCACCGCGGTCAGCGACCGCTCGCCGCCGGAGAGCAGCGACAACCGCTTGATCTTCTTGCCCGGGGGTCGGGCCTCCACCTCGACGCCGGTGGCGAGCAGATCGTCGGGGTCGGTGAGGACCAGCCGGCCCTCGCCGCCGGGGAAGAGCACGGTGAAGACCTGTTCGAACTCCCGGGCGGTGTCGGCGAACGCGCTGGCGAAGACCTCCAGGATCCGGTCGTCGACGTCCTTGACCACGGTGAGCAGGTCCCGGCGGGTGGCCTTGAGGTCCTCCAGCTGTTCGGAGAGGAACTTGTAGCGTTCCTCCAGCGCGGCGAACTCCTCCAGCGCGAGCGGGTTGACCTTGCCGAGCAGGGCCAGTTCCCGTTCCGCCTTGGCCGCCCGCTTCTCCTGCACCGGCCGCTCGTAGCGGACCGGCTCGGGCACCGGCAGGCCGTCGCGTTCGGCCGCCGCGACGTCCACCTGGGTGGGCGGGACGAGCTGGGTAGGGCCGTACTCGGCGATGAGGGTCTCCACATCGAGACCGAAGTCCTCGGCCGCCTTCGCCTCCAACTGCTCGATGCGCAGCCGCTGCTCGGCGCGGGCCACCTCGTCGCGGTGCACCTGGCTGGTGAGCCGTTCCAGCTCCGCACCGAGACGTTTGGCCGCGCCGCGTACCTCCGACAGCTCGGCCTCGCGGGTGGCGCGTTCGCGCGCCACGGCGTCGCGGTGCTCCTCGGCCGCCGCGATCGACCCGGTGAGCCGGGTCAGCGCCTCGCGGGCGCCGCCGACCACCGCCCGGGCGATCTGGGCACCGCGGGCACGGGCCGCCCGCCGGGCGGCGGCGCGCTCCCGCGCGGCCCGCTCGGCGGCGGCCTGCCGGGCGAGGGAGTCGGCCCGGCCGGCGATGGAGGCGACGCGCTCCTCGGCGGTACGCACCGCCAACCGGACCTCCATCTCGTTCTGCCGGGCCCGGGGCACCATCGCGGCGAGCTGGTCGCGTTCCTCGGTGGAGGGTTCGGCGTCGAGCGGGGTGGCCTCGGCCAGCCGCAGCCGCTCCTCCAGCTCGGCCAGGGCCGTCAGGTCGCGTTCCCGGGCAGCCTCGGCGCGGGCGCGGGAGTCGCCGAGCCGGTCGGTCTCCGCCTTCGCCGACCGGGCGGCGGCCCCCAGTTCGGCGAGCCGGCGGGCGGCGGCGTTGCGGTGGCTCTCCGCCTCCCGCTTCGCGGCGGCGGCGTGCTGCACCGCCTCCTTGGCGGCGGCCACCTCGGCGCGCGCCTCGACCAGTTGCTCGCGCAGTTCCACACCGGTGCGCTCGGCGGCGGCCCGGTTGGCACGGGCCTCCTCCACCGCGGCCTGCACCTCGATGTAGCTGGGCGCCTTCGCCGACCCGCCGGCCGCCGCGTACGCGCCGACCACGTCACCGTCCGGAGTGACCGCACGCAGCTCGGGATTGTCGGCGACCAGCTCCGCGGCGGCGGCGAGGTCGTCGACGAGCACCACGTCCCGCAGCGCGCGGTGCACCGCCGGGCGGATCTCGGCGGCGCACTCGACCAGGTCGGGGGCCCAGCGGGCGTGCTCGGGCAGCTTCGGGCGCAGCGCGTCGGCAGGTCCGGCCATGCCCGGGCCGGCGGGGCTGCCGACCAGCAGGCCGGCCCGGCCGGCGTCGGAGATCTTCAGCAGCCGCATCGCCTCGACGGCCTCGTCCACCCCGGTCACCGCGACGGCGTCGGCGAGCCCGCCGAGCGCGGCGGCGAGCGCCGCCTCGCGGCCGGGGGCGACGGTGAGCAGCCCGGCGAGGCTGCCCAGCAGGCCGGGCACCTCGCCGGCGCGGGCGAGCAACGCGCCGGCGCCGTCCTTGCGGCGCAGACCGAGAGCGAGCGCCTCCTCGCGGGCCTTCCAGGTGGCCGCGTCCTTCTCGGCGGCGCGCTCGGCGTCGGCGAGGGCCCGTACGGCGGCCTGGGCGCGTTCCTGAACGGCGACCGCCTCGGCGTGCCGTTCGTCGAGTTCGGCGTTGTCCCGGTCGGCCTCGGTGGACTGCTCCGCCACCGCGTCCAGGTCCGCCTGGGCCTGCTCGGCGCGGGCGAGGGCGTCGGCGTGCGCGGCGGCGAGCCGGGCGATCTCCTCCCCGGCGCTGGTGGTGCGGGCCCGGGCCGAGTTGACCTGGCCGGTGAGTCGAGCCAGTCCCTCACGGCGGTCGGCGATGGCCTTGGCGGCGGCGACCAGTTCCCGTTCGGCGGCGGCGAGCTGGCGTTCCAGCTCCTGCCGCTGCTCGACCGCCTCGGCCAGCCGGATCTGGTCCTCGGTCAGCGCCGCGCGCAGGTCCTCCTCCTGTTCGCGCACCCGCTGCGACTCGGCCTCCAACTGGTCGGGGTCGCGGCCCGGGCGCTCGTCGTCGCCGGTGGCGCTGAGGTGGCGCAGCCGCTCCCGGGCGAGCTGCTCGACCGAACGGAACCGTTCCTGCAGGGCGGAGAGCTTGTACCAGGTGTCCTGGGCGGCGGCGAGCAGCGGCGCGTCCTCGGCGAGAGCGGCCTCCAGTTCGCCGAGGCGGGACTGGACCTCGGCGTGCTCCGCCTCGACCTGCTCGCGCCGCTCACGCAGCGCGGTCTCGTCGGCGATTTCCCGGTCCAGGGTGGTCCGCAGGGTGTGCAGGTCGTCGGCGAGTAACCGCAGCCGGGCGTCGCGCAGGTTGGCCTGGATGGCGGCGGCCCGGCGGGCCACCTCCGCCTGCCGGCCCAGCGGCTTGAGCTGGCGGCGCAGCTCGGCGGTGAGGTCGGTCAAGCGGTTGAGATTCACCTGCATCGCGTCGAGCTTCCGCAGCGCCTTCTCCTTGCGCTTGCGGTGCTTGAGGACGCCGGCCGCCTCCTCGATGAAGGCCCGGCGGTCCTCCGGCTTGGCGTGCAGCATGCCGTCGAGCCGCCCCTGGCCGACGATGATGTGCATCTCCCGGCCGATGCCGGAGTCCGAGAGCAGTTCCTGGATGTCGAGCAGGCGGCAGGAGTCGCCGTTGATCTCGTACTCGCTCTCGCCGGAGCGGAACATCCGGCGGGTGATGGAGACCTCGGTGTAGTCGATGGGCAGCGCGCCGTCGGTGTTGTCGATGGTGAGGGTGACCTCGGCGCGGCCCAGCGGCGCCCGGCCGGCGGTGCCGGCGAAGATGACGTCCTCCATCTTGCCGCCGCGCAGCGCCTTGGCGCCCTGTTCGCCCAGCACCCAGGCGATGGCGTCGACGACGTTGGACTTGCCGGAGCCGTTCGGGCCGACCACGCAGGTGATCCCGGGCTCCAGCTTCAACGTCGTGGCGGAGGCGAAGGACTTGAAGCCCTTCACCGTCAGGCTCTTGAGATGCACCTTCTCGATCCTCGTCCGGTGGCCGCCGTACCTCGCGGGCTGCGCGGACCTGGTGAACCCGCAGACTAACCCCTTGCTGACGGCCCGCCGGCACGCGACCCGCCCCGGTCGGCAGGTGGCCGCCCGGCGACGCGCCCGCAGCGGCGGCACCGGCGGCAAGATCGTGAAATTGCGACCGCGGAATTGCGGCGGACAGAGCTGCGCGCCGGCACTTTACGTGTCGGCGCGCGTTGTTTCGGTGGTGTTATTCGGTTGTCCGGATCCCGAGAGATCAGGTCAGTGCCGGCTCGGCCAGGCGAAGGAGGCCATCGGCCTCCGCAGCCGCCGCAGCAAGCCGATCGTTGTCGGCACGCAGACGCGTGATCTCGAACTCCAGTGCCTGAACCGTGGCACGCAGTCGGGTGACCTCGTCGAGCAGACGCCGGTCGGGCGCTGCACCTACGTGGCCGAATAGGGCCTTCGCCATGCTGAACTCCTTGATGTGCGCTGCCGGAATGGCCGGCCAACGCGCGCCCACGAACTGTTCGCGACTGCTAATCCCGGCGAAATCCGGGCATGGCTGGGCGCGACTGGCGACACCTATATATTGAGCCGAGGACCCCTGTTTCGTCAAGTTCCCGCAGGCCGTAGATCATCTTCGCGTCTACCCTGTTCACTCGCCGGGGGCCGCAAGGCTCGGACACACTCTGTCCGGACTCCTTTACTGTACGCCGGAAAATGTGCGTAGGGTCACTACGTGAGGGCCGCTCTCTTAACTCTTTCTTAGCCAGGTTGCCGCCCTCACGGCACGGCCGTAGCGTCACCCCGGCCCGGTAGGCGAACCCGTGGAGGCGACAGGCGTGTACGGCTCGACCGATCCCAACGAACCGGACGGCGCTCCCCGCCGACCGCAGTCGCCCACCGACGGCGAACCGGGCTGGCTGACCGACCGACCGCAGCCGCGCTCGGCGTACCTCTTCGGCGACGAGCCGGAACAACCCGGCGCGGAGCCGGCCGCTACCTCCAC
>NZ_SMJY01000072.1:0-25345 GCF_004348355.1 Micromonospora sp. KC721
GCTGCCGCCCCCGCCACCCCCGGCCGAACCCGCTGCCGCCGAACTGTTCCGTCATCGCACGTCTCCGATCCGTTGCGTGGCCGCCGGGGGCCGCAGTGAGCTGGGCGCGTCCAAACCGGCCTCCGGGTCGACGCCGACACCGAGCCGGTCGACCAGTTCACCGCCGAGCCAGGCGCTGACGCCGAGCAGGGCCACCGCGACCACCTCGATCGCGATCAGCGCGCCGCCGGCCGTCCGGGACTCGGCGTTGAGCCGGACCGCCCAGACGGCGGCGAAGAGCAGGATCACCGCGACGTTCGCGGCGGCGTGGGTGAGCGCCACCCGCTTGGCGCGGGTGCCGGCCGGGATGGCGAGCAGGTCGACCGTCCCGGCCGCCGCGGCCAGCAGGCCACCGCCGAGGCCGACCGTGATGTTCCAGTACGCCACCTCGCCCAGGAAGTCGGGACCACCGACCGCGTCGACGATGTCGAACAGGGTGCCGGTGACCAGGAGAGCAAGCGGAAACATCACCAGCATCGGGTGCACGGGGTGACCCAGCGCCTTCAGTCGGCTCTCCATGGTGGGCCTCCACTGCTCGCGTCCGGACGCTGATGGGCGGTACCCCCGGCTCGGGTGGGCAAACCTCGCGCTGGCCGGCGCCGCCTACCCTGACGGACGGCGGCCGGTGGCCATCGGAGGTGCCACCGAGGTCAACGGACGGGGGAGTCAGACGTGACGGTGGAGATCACCTCGGCGGAGGAACTGCGCGAGCTGGTGGGGGCACCGATGCCCCGGGCGGTGACCAAGGAACGCGTCGTGCTGCACGAACGGGACCGGCAGTGGCTGGCGGCCTCCCCGTTCTGCCTGGTCGCCACAGCCGGGGCGGACGGCAGCTGCGACGTATCACCGAAGGGCGACCCAGCCGGTTTCGTCACGGTGCTGGACGAGGTCACGCTGGCGATCCCCGAGCGGCCCGGCAACCGACGCGCCGACGGTTACCGCAACATCCTGGAGAACCCGCACGTCGGGCTGATCTTCCTGATTCCGGGGCGCACGGACACCCTGCGGATCAACGGCCGGGCCCGTCTGATCCGCGAGGCACCCTGGTTCGACGACATGGTGGTCAGGGGACATCGACCGATCCTGGCCATCGAGGTGGCCGTCGAGCAGATCTTCTACCACTGCGCCAAGGCGTTCCTCCGCTCCGAGCTGTGGCAGCCGCAGACCTGGCAGCCGGACGTGCTGCCGCCCCGGCCCCGGCTCGTCAAAGAGGTCGAGAGCGTCCCCGACACGCTGGCCGAACTGGAGCGCCGCTACGGCCCGGAGTACCTGAAGAGCCTGTACCGGTAAGCATCGGCCGGCCGCCGGGATGGCCCGGCTCCAGCCGGCGGGCCGGCGGAGCGTTCCTCGGTCAGCTTTCGTCGCGGCGGGCAGCGATCGGTTGCGTCGGCCAGAACGGCCACTCCTCGAACGAAGCACAGCGCCCGTCCTCGGCGAACCGGATGATCCACAGGTCGCGATACTCCTGGTCGACCGGGTCTGCGTACCGGACCTCCACCCGCGCCACGGCGGTGTTCCCCTCGACCGCGATGATTTCGCTGGTCATCTGGAACACCTCGGCGGGGCCGTTGCGCTCGTCCTCCCACATCCGGGCCAGGGACGGCAGTCCGACGACCGGCGACCGGTAGGGCCCCTGCCGGTAGGTCACCCCGTCGACGAAGATCTCGGCGAGCGTCTTCGTCCCCGGTGTCCGCCACGCCCGCTCGTACGCCGCGATCCAGCCAACCACCTGCTTCCGGTCCACGGTGTCCAGCCTGCCACCGGGTAAGCCGCCACGACGGCGAACCCGGCCGATCCAGATCGTCACGGCCTGACGGGACGGCAGGCACTCACCCTCGTAGCGCGCGCGACGCCGGGCAGCCGAGTTTCTTCCGCAGTTCGGCGATCTCGGCGGCAAGCTGACGCCCGGTGGCGGTCTGCGGAGGCATCGTGCGGTAGGTGTCGTCGAGCCGCACCACCAGGTCGCACAAACTCCGCTCGGAGGTCCGGGCGACGGAGTTGGCGTACACCATGGACGAGACGGCCACCACCGCCGCGAACACCAACGACGCGAACACGACCTGCCACGCTCGGGACGGCAGGCGCCAGGGCTCCGTCGTCATCTCAATCACCCGTTCCGCAGAGCGGCGGCGATGGCGACGGCGGCGACGGCGAGTCCTGCGGCCGAGACGGCGATGGCGAACTGGTCGTACCGCTGACGCCATTGCTGCGCAGCGACAGCAGCCCGACGCCCGCCGGGATCCCGAGGATCGCCACATACGTCCCCAGGAGAACGGCATTGGCCTGGCCGGGCGGCACGATCGCCGTCTGGTGAACTATCCCGCCGAGGCCCACGAAGATGCAGCCACCATCGAGAATGATCCTGATTGCTCGTTCTGCTCTCACTGCGCACAGGTCCTAACCCTTTCGTCACCTCCTGGCCGTCGCTCGCCGAGTGGGCGAAGCACCAGTTGGCTGATCGAGGTTGATACGCCTGGAGGCCGCACGCGCCGCTGGGCGCCAGCGGCGCCGCGGGTGCGCCTGCCCAGGCGACGCACTGCGCCGGGCGTACCTCCACGGTAGCGAGACAGAGGACAAAATCCCAGGTCAGAGCCACTATCTGCAAACATGCGCAGGAGCGCCGCTCGCTGCGGGGTCGCCGCACCGATCACCCCACGGCGTCCGGTGCCGCTCGATCGGGGGTGGCCGGTGACCCGGCAAGGTCAGCGTGCTGAACCCGTCGAGACCCCTGCCGTGGTGGCGGAGGCGCGACCCTCCTGCCGGGCCCGTTCGAGCAGCAGGGCGAGCCGCCGACGACGGCGGCGACGCAGAGCCCGAAGCGCCAGGGCGACCGCCATGAGAACGACCACCAGGCACAGTTGCGGCCACGGCACCGCCCAGACCGTCACGGTTGAGGTGGCCGGTCGGGCCTCGGCGACGGTCCCGTCGCCGAGCGCCGCCGGAGTGACCGCCACGGTCGTCCGCAACAGGCCCAGCCCCCAGACACCGCCGACGCGGGCCTGGGCCACCCGGCTGCCGCCGGGCAGCAGCTCCTCGACGTCGACCGTGGTGTCCCGCCCGGCGAGGCCGAACAGTTCCGAGACGGTCACCCGACCCTTGCCGGACGCCCAGGCGTTGCCGTCGTTCGCCACCGTGTAGCGGACCCGGACGGTGCCCGGCGAGAACGGGTTCCAGGAGTGGCCGTACGTGGCGGTGAGGCCGTCGATGGCCAGGGCCGCCAGGGCCGTGCCGCTCACGCGCAGCATGACCCGGAAGCCGACCCGGCTCTCGACGGCGACCGTGCCGCCGCTGCTGGTGACCGACGCCGCGATGCCGGCTGGGTGGTCACCCGGCGTGGCGTTCCGGGGCACGGCGATGGTGAACGGCACCACCTTCGTCTCGTTCGCACCGACGGTGACCGTGTTCCGCACCGTGATCCAGGTGCCGCCGTCCTTCGACGCCTCGCCCGAGGGCAGCATGTTGAAGCGGCCGTTGTCGGTGAGATAGCCGTCGGCGGCCTGGAGGCGGAAGACCGCGGCTCTGTCGCTGAAGTTGCGCACGGCCAGGTGCTCCGTCACCACCTGCCCGGGATCGAGGGTGCGCTCGATCCACCGCCGACCGTCCGGGCCGTCCGGATTGGCCGGCTGCACCGCCCAGGTCAGCTTCGGCGCGGCGGGTTTCGCGCCGGCACCGGTGGGCGCGACCGGAACGGTGACGAGCACCGCGGCCAGCACGGCGAGCAGCCTCGGCAGCGCCTGCGGCACGGAACGGATCATCGGGTGTCCTTCGGCGGCCGGGGTGCGGGGTGGGGCCGCTGCGATGGCCCCACCCCGCGCGCGATCATTCGAACAGGGACAGGGTCAACGTCGAGGTGTACGCCCCCGCGGCGACGTCCGCCGGGGTGCGCAGGTACAGGTCGGCGTTGACGGAGTACGAGTCACCGGCGACAGCCCCGGAGTCGTACGTCGACATCAGCAACTCCTGGTCGGCCAGGCCGACATTGTTGCCAGGCTGGGTCGGTTCGTCCAGAACGGTCACGACCTCCTCGCCCTCGCTGACCGATCCGGTGGCCCCACCGTCGATCAGCCTCGGCTTCCAGCCGAGGTGACCGGCGCTGATCGGCGCCTGCCCGGCGTTGCCGACGAAGTCGCTCGCACTGCCGACCACGGCCCAGGCCGCACCGGCCGGCACCTCGTCGGCGGTACGGGTGTCGGTGACCGTCACCGTCGGCAGTGTGCCGACGAACTGGCGGACCAGCAGGGTAGAGCCGTCCTCGGACAGCGCGACGGAGTCGCCCGCGATCGACAGGGCGAGCACGCCCGGCTCCCGGATCTCCTCGATGTCGACCGTTACCCGTACGTCGTCGTCCTCGGCCACCGCGGGCGACGGCAGCGCCGTCGTCCCGGCCAGGAGGGCAGTCGCGGCACCGGCCGCGAACAGCCCCCTACGCTTCCATGTGTTCATGTGATCTCCGTTGACGTCTGCCGTTGGTGGGTTCGTTGATCATCTGCCGCAGCTGATGGCGGGGTGGGTGGCGGTGGCGACGGTGGTCACGGTGCTGCCGTCGATGGTGCCGGTGGCCCGGACGGTGGCGGTGCCGGCGGCGACCGAGGCCGCGCGGGTGGCGAAGGACTGGTAGGCGTTGGCGCCGGGCGCGACGCCGGTGAACGTCCGGTTGCCGTGGACGGTTTCCAGGGTGATGTCGACGGGTGCGGTGTGGCCGTTGTGTGCCTGCACCGCGACGTACGCCCGGCCCCCGACGCACCGCGCCTGGGCGCTCGCCGTCACCGGCAGCTCGGGCCGGCCGGTCGCGGCCTCGAACTCCCAGGAGTCGATCTCGAAGAGGTCCGTTCCGGCGGGTCCCTCGTAGGTGAAGTAGACGTCGTGCACGCCGCTGACACCTTCGATCGCCGCGGTTACCTCGGCCCACCCGCCGGCCGGCGTGTCGACCGGGACCGTGCCGACCACGGGACCCGCGACGTCGCCCAGGCGTACCTGGATCCGGCCGCCGGCGGCCAGCGCCCGCACCTTCGCCGTCACGCTGGCGACGCCGTCGGTGCCGAAGTCGACGGACGACAGCGCCGTCCAGTCGCCGCTGTCGATGTCCCGCACCACCAGGTTCGGCGCCGAGGTGCCGAACTGGGCGGAGCCGCCGTCGACCTTCGCGGTCGCGACGCCCTTGCTCCAGCCGAAGGTCTCCGCCTCGAAGACGCGGAACGGGTCGAAGTTCCTGACCTGGTCCACGCCGGCGTAGGTGCCCACGACCTGCTGGATCGTGCCGTCCGGGTTGAAGGTCAGCTCCTGGATGTGCGGGCTGCGGTACCCCTGCGTGGTGTTGCCGTTGATGCGCTTGTTGAGCGTCGGGGCATGGTAGGTGAAGTAGTACTTGCCCTCGAACTCGAACACCGACTGGTGGTTGTTGCCGCCGGTGCCGGCGCCGAAGAACTGCGACTGGTTGGGGAACAGCACACCCGCGTAGGTTTCCTTCGGCCACGACATCGGGTTGTCGGAGATCAGGTAGCCGATCTGGCCGGCGCCGGGGTAGCCGGGCAGCGGCGTCTGGTTGCCGCCGAAGTCGGGCCCGCCGAAGTGCGACGAGTACGAGAGGTAGTACTTGCCGGAGCGCTTGAAGACCTGCGCCGCCTCGAAGGAGACCGGCGTGTCGACCACCACCGCCGACCCCTGGGTCGAGATCATGTCATCGCCGAGCTTGATCGCCCGGATGTTCTTCGGGTTGTTGAAGCGCTCGGCGGCCGGCATGCTCGTCGACGCGGGGCCGCCACCGAAGTAGAGGTAGGCCTGGCCGTCGTCGTCCACCAGCGGAGCCGGGTCGAACTTCCACGCGACGTCCTCGGCGCCGGGCGTACCGCCGTTGATCAGCGTGCTCGTGCGCTCGCTGGTCCACGGGCCGAGCGGCGACTCACCCGTGATCACGTTGCTCGAACCGCCGCCGTTGGCGTAGTAGAGGAAGAACTTCTCCTTCCCGTTCACCGTCTTCTTGGCCATGCCGGGCGCCCACGAGTTGCCGGTGAACGGCGCCACGCCGTTCGGGCCCGCGACCTGGATCTCGCCGTGGTCCGTCCAGTTCACGAGGTCCTCTGAGGAGATCAGCGTGATCTGGTTGATGCTGCCGTAGTTGATGCCCGGCGAGACGCCCGTGACCGGGTCGGGTGCGTAGCCCTGGGTGTCGTTGGTCAGGTACAGGTACACCCGACCGCCATGCACGAAGCCGAAACCGTCGGCGCCGAACTTGTGTCCGATCAAGGGGTTGTGCTCACCGGGCAGCTTGCCGACCACCTCGATGGTCTTCGACGGCGGCGGGGGCGGTGCCGCGCCGACCACCGACACGTCGTCGAGCTTGAAGTCCATGAGGTGCAGGTCCGGGTTACTGGCCGGCGCGCTCGTCCACGGCGTCTCGAAGAAGAGCCGCGCCGTCGACACGTTCTGCGTCGCCGGGATCGTGAAGGTCCCGTTGAACTGCGCCCACTGGCCCTTCGTCGCGACCACGCTGACCAGGTTGGTGTAGGTGGACCCGCCGTAGTGCATGGTGGCGAAGAACTGCTTCGTCGCCGGCCCGTTCGCGTTCTCGTACTTGACGCGGGCCGTCAGGGTGTAGGCCTGCCCGGCCTGCACCTTGCCGCTGAGATCCTGCATCGGCCCGGACCCGGTCGTCGCCCGGCCGGTGACGAGCACCGCGCCCGTACCGGAGTAGGCGTCCGGGGTCGACGACAGCACGGCGCTGTCGGTCGGGTTGCCGTTGTTCGCGAACCAGTTGGCGACGCCGGCCTCGAATCCGCCGTTCACGATGAGATTCTGCTCGGCGGCCTGGACCGGCGCCGACGGGGCTACCAGCCCCGCCGTCAGCATGGCACCGACCGCCGCGACCGCGGTGACCCGTCGCCGGGTAGCCCCTCGCAAGCGTTGTTTCACCCGTGTCCTCCTTCGCTCTGACATGCACTGTGGTCACCGACCCTGCTTTCGGTCGGCGCGACGGTTGGCCCTGTGGCAGGACGGGCGGCCGGGTCGAGGCGCAGCAGACCGCTCGACCCGGCCGCCGGGAAGAGGCCGGTGATGTTCCGTGGCGGGCTACCCACGACAGCCGATGGCGGGGTGGGTGCGGGTGGTGAAGGACTGGTAGGCGTTGGCGCCGGGCGCGACGCCGGTGAACGTCCGGGTGCCGTGGGCGGTTCCCAGGGTGGTGTCGACGGGTGCGGTGTGGCGGTTGTCGCTGACCGGCTGGGGCTGCTCGCGTATCGACGAGCTCGCCTGCACCGCGACGCACGCCCGGCCCTCGACGCACCGCGCCTGGGCGCTCGCCGTCACCGGTGCACAGGAACGCGCCCCTGACCGCGGCGAGAACCGCCGCAGCCCTCCGGACGCCGCAGATACGCCAGGACCCACGGATACCTTCAATCGCACTCCAAACGCGAACATGGCGGGGACCTCATAGTGTTATCGCTCACATACGCTGTCAAGATGTCGCCGTGACTTGCCGGAAATCTGCGTGAAACAGTCGCGATGCGCCTTGAAGCGCTCCTCCGAGCACCAGGCCAACCCCCCGCTGGTCAGGCATAGCACGCCCGACTCTCAACAAAATACCTGGAAAGGATGTATCGGGCGAAAGCCTACGAGCAACGAATACCGGGCGTCATGTTTGCGCTAATACGCTCACCCCTGCACCGGATGGAGCAACCCAGATGGCACCGGTACACGACTATGTTGAAACGTGGAAGACAAATGAGCGTCGACAATGCCATTAACTCGTCTTCGCGTCCTTCCCTGTGTGAGGGATTCGGGTGACGATGCACATCGCACAGACAACAGCGCGGCCCTGGCCAACGCTCCCGCTGGTCAGGGCCGCACTCTGAGCCGCCTGACGGAATCGAACCGTCGACCTACGCTTACCGGATGTCACGGTCCTGAGCTCGTCACTGTCTTGCCGGGCACGTCCCTGCGCGCCGCCAACCGGATGCCCCGCACACCTCAGCAGCGCACACGGGGAAACGAGCCCCACGGCAGCGACCACGAGGGCTGCGGCGGGGAGGCTGTGGCCTTGCTGCGTCAGGGCAGCGTAAACCCCGGTGCGGTGACCCACGAGTGCCGCCCGGTGCTCCTGTCGGGCCGGCCCGGGCAGAGCCCTTCCTGGACAACGGCGTCGATGGCGTCGGCGATCGGGTCGGGCGCTCCGGGCGGGTTGTAGAAGCTCATATTGGCGGCCACCGTGACCTGGCGGGCGCCGACGGCGCTGTGCAGCGAGATGGTGCTGTATCCGAAGCCGAGTCCGTCATGACCCCAGACGGGGCCGCAGGCCAGTGGACGGGTCCAGATACCCAACCCGTAGGAGCCCTTCTCAGGATGCGCCGGGTCACGCGGGACGACAGTCCGTAGCTGGGCCAGTTCGGCCGGACGGAGCAGGCGGCCGGTCAGCAGTGCCCGGTGCAGCAGGAGCAGCCCGGCTGGCATCCGCACCCGTCACCCTCGCCGGTGCCGCGCCCGTCTGCTGCGGTGCCGGTGTCAGCGACGGGGGCGGTCAGGGGGACGGTGCAGCACGTGTCGCCGCGCCACGCCTCGCGGCCTTCCTTGACCGCCACGGCGGCGATGACCAGTGCGGCGACGGGGTCGGCCCAGGACCACCCGAACAGGCTGTTCACTCCGAGTCCGACGAGCAGGACCGCCGACAGGTACGTGCACAGCAGGGTCTGCTTGGAGTCGGCGACCGCCGAACGGGAGCCGAGTTCCCGGCCGGCGCGGCGTTGCGCGTACGACAGCACCGGCATGATCGCCAGCGACAGCGCGGCCAGCACCAGACCGATGCTGGAGTGCTCGGCCTCAGCGCCACCGACCAGCGCCCGCACCGACTCCACCGTCACGTAGGCGGCGAGAGCGAAGAACGAGACCGCGATGATCCGCAGGGCGACCTTCTCCCGCGCCTGCGGGTCACGGCCGGCGAACTGCCACGCCACCGCCGCCGCCGACGACACCTCGATGACCGAGTCCAGCCCGAAGCCGATCAGCGCGGTCGACGACGCGATCGTGCCGGCGGTGATCGCCACGACCGCCTCGATGACGTTGTAGGTGATCGTGGCGGCGACCAGCAGCCGCACCCGGCGGGCGAGCACCTGCCGGCGCGCCGGCGACGGCCCCGCGGGTGTCGGGGTGACCAGGGGCCGGGTCATCAGCAGCAGCCCTTCTCGTCGGAATCCGCGCAGGCGGCCGGGTCGACCGCCAGCACGAGGCCGAGCAGGTCCGCCAGGGCATGCGCCAGGCGGGCGTCGGCCAGCTCATACCGGGTGCGGCGGCCCTGCGGCACCGCGACCACCAGGCCACAGCCACGCAGACACGACAGGTGGTTCGACAGGTTCTGCCGGGTCGTGCCCAGCAGCTCGGCCAACTCGGCCGGATATCCCGGCCCGTCGCGCAGGGCCAGCAACAGCCGCGCCCGCGTCGGGTCGGACAGGGCATGGCCGAAGCGGGCCAGCACCTGCCCGTGCGTCAACGTCTCCACACCACAGATAGTACATTCGAAGCTGTACCAACAGGAACTACCACTGGGCTGTCCGACCGCCTCGTCGGAGGGGTTCTGACCATCGGCGCGCTGCGTTGAGCCAGTCCAGCACGCCCCGGGCCTGTCGATAGACAAACATGAGGCCCTGGCCAGCGCTGACGCTGACCAGGGCCTCACTCTGAGCCGCCTGACGGGATCGAACCGTCGACCTACGCATTACGAGATCAAGATGGGCGACCCGCCGGCCTGGGCACATGATGGTCTAGCAGCGGAAATACCTTCCGACATCTCTCACCGCTCCCCCAGCTTCGGTGGACCTCCTGCCGACCAGATGCGGACCGTCCGCAGCTAGCAGGCAGACTCCTGGACGAAGGTTTCGCGCTCCCCGGTGTCCGGGTCGTCGGCCCACTGCCACAGGCTCACCTCCCCCCGCCAGCTACGCTGAGTGTTCAATTCAAGGCTTGCTTTGGCATCCTTCATCCTCAGAACTAGCTGACCATCCGCTGCCAAGTCGCCCGGGCGCAGCTGGCCGCTACCGGAAACCGTGTTCGTAGAGCCGTCCGCGTTGGGACCGAACATGGCCTCAGACACCGTGAAGGCGTGATCTGGCGTGATCTGGATGACCCCACCCTGACGGGACTGGAAGACCCCGCACAGAGCGTCGATGCGAACCGGCCACAGTGCGCGCCAGGCAAGGGCACCTGGCAACAGCGCTACCAGGAGGCCGGCGGCCACAAGCGCCGTCTTTCCCCTACCCATGCTCGTCTCCTGCCGATGTCCGCCGTCAGCTTGGCCAGCATCCTGTCCGCGTTGGATGAGGCGGTCGCTGCGCGGGATGCGGACTATTTGCGGACTCGCACCACCGGCGGCGGTGTGGTCGACCTTGGGAAACGGCGAAGCCCAGGCCGTTGACCTGGGCTTCTCACCGAGCCGCCTGACGGAATCGAACCGTCGACCTACGCATTACGAGTGCGTCGCTCTAGCCGACTGAGCTAAGGCGGCAACGATCAGCAAGTGTACGCCACCGCACCCCGACCGGCCGAGGGGGTTCCCTCACCGCGATCCGGACATCCGACGGTTGCGTGACTGCGGGATTGACGGACGCCGACTACGCTGCGCCGGGTGACGGACGACGCAGGAAGCCACTCCGAAGCCGTACCCGCCGAGGACGCTCCCGGTGAGCGGGCCGCCCGCCGGCCGCGCAGCACGGATCCCGTCGAGCTGGGTTTCACCCCTCGCGGGCCGGTGCCGTGGCTCGCGCCGTTCCTGCTGATCAGCACCGGCATCCGTACGCTGCTGGCGATGCTGTTCGGGGCGTATCTGGACAAACGGGAGTTGCAGAACGCCCTGGAATCGCGGATCAACCGGCAGGTCGGGCCGGACGGCGGGCTGTGGCTGGACTACGTGGCGGACCTCGGTGACGGCTTCAACGCCACCTACTCGGTGGCGTACCTGCTGGCGCAGCCGGAGCTGACGGTGGACGGGCACCGGCTGCCCCGGGCGCAGACCCTGGTGATGGGGGGCGACCAGGTCTACCCGTCGGCGGCCTACGAGGCGTACGAGGACCGCTGCAAGGGCCCGTACCAGGCGGCGCTGCCCTGCCCCCCGCCGGAGCGACCGACGCTGTTCGCCGTCCCCGGCAACCACGACTGGTACGACGGCCTGACTGCCTTCCTGCGGATCTTCGCCCGATCCCGGGACCGCCACTTCGGCGGTTGGGGCACCGGCCAGTCCCGTTCGTACTTCGCGGTCGAACTGCCGGCCGACTGGTGGCTACTCGGCCTCGACGACCAGTCCGGGTCGTACCTGGACGATCCGCAGCTCGCCTACTTCGACGAGGTCGCCCGGAGGCTGGGACCGGGCAGCCGGGTGATCCTGGCGGTGCCGGCACCGACCTGGGTCAAGGCCGTCGACCACCCCACCGCGTACGACTCGATCGACTACTTCATCCGTACGATCATCGCCCCCACCGGCGCGCACGTGCGGCTGCTGATCTCGGGCGACCTGCACCACTACGCCCGGTACGCCGGCCCGGATCGGCAGCTCGTCACCTGCGGCGGTGGCGGCGCCTACCTCTATCCGACGCACAAGCTGCCCGAGCGGATCGAGGTGCCGCCGAAGGACACCCTGTCCCGGCGGGCCAGCCGCACCCGGTCGTACGAACTGGCCGGCCGGTATCCGGATGCCGCGCGTTCCCGCCGGTACGGCTGGGGGATCTTCGCCCGGCTGCCGTTGCGCAACCCTGGTTTCACCGCGTTGCTCGGCATCCTGCACACGATGTTGATGCTGGCCGTGGCCGGGATCGCCGACAACCGGGCGGGCACCACCGAGCAGCGGCTGTTCAGCGTCCCGCTGCTGCTCGTACTGGGGGTGACGCTGCTGGGTGCGGTGTTCTTCGCCAAGCCACCCACGGCTCGCGGAAAACGGTACGCGCGGCACTGGATCCTGGGGGCCGGCCATGGCCTGGCCCATGTGGCGCTGGCCGTGGCCGGCGCGTGGTTGTGGCTGGCCCTGCCGTTCCACGACTGGTCGTGGCCGCTGCCCGTGGTCGCCGCCACGGTCGGCTACGCCCCGGCCGTCGGGCTGGTGGCCAGCCAGGTGGTGGCGGGCTACCTGCTGATCGCGGGCGGTTTCGGGGTCAACCTCAACGAACTCTTCGCCGGTCAGGGCATCGAGGATGCGAAATCCTTCCTGCGCATGCGTATCACCCCGGACGGCATCCTGACCATCTATCCGATCGCCGTCGACCGGGTGGCCCGTGGTTGGCACCTCAACCCCGACCAGTCCCCCTCCGCCAGCTGGCTGCTCCCCACCACTGTCCTCTCCGCCCGCCTGGCCGAGCCCCCCATCACCCTCAGCTGACTGCCCGCCGCACTCCGAACCCGCTTCGCCTCGCCTCGCCTCCGCCGCGGCGGTGCGGCCGGGGGCAATCATCCACTCCGGCTGCGCCATATTGGGCCGACCCGCAGCGCGGAAGCAGTCGGATGGCGCAATCGAAGCTGATCAAGTGCCGGGACTCACCTACCTGACGCAAACAGGTGTCGGCCACGGTGGGCCGGACGCCCGACCCGGCGCGAAGGAAGCCGACCAGCCGACCGGGCCCCCACCTGGCGCGAGCGAAGATCAGGCTAGGTCGGATGGGCGGTCGTCGTAGGCTCGGCGGGGTCCGCAGACGTCGGACAGGGCACAACGCTTCGTGGACCCATCGGAGATCGACCGGACGGTGACCGTCCCGCTCGGCGGGTGGCGGGACACCACCTTCCCCAGGCCGTCGGGGGTCTCCACCCGTTGACCGCTCGCCGGATAGTCGCTGCTCGCGGCATACAGCGGATGCTCGTACTTCAGGCAGCACATCAACCGGCCGCAGGCACCGGAGATCCGCAGCGGATTGAGCGGCAGGTCCTGGTCCTTCGCCATCCGGATGGTCACCGGCTCGAAGTCGTTGAGAAACGTCGCGCAGCACAGATCCCGGCCACACGAGCCGATGCCGCCCTGCACCCGCGCCGAGTCCCGGGCGGAGAGCTGCCGCAACTCGACCCGACACCGCAGGGTCGCGCCCAGGTCGCGAACCAGCGACCGGAAATCCACCCGGTGCGGCGCGGTGAAGTAGACGGTGGACCGTTCACCGGCGTCATCGGCGGCCAACACGTGGTCGACCGCAACCACCTTCATAGGCAGCCCGTGCTCCCGGATCAGCCGCTTCGCCGCCACCTTCGCCTCGGCCTTGCGCCGGCGCAGCAGCTCGTCGCGGCGCAGGTCGTCCTCCTGGGCCAGGCCGGCCAACTTCGGGAAGCCGTCGGTGTCCTCCGAGACCCACTGCGCGGCCCAGACGCACTCCGCCACCTCGGGCCCGTCGTCGGTGGGCACCAGCACCCGGTCGCCGACCTGTGGGCGGAACTCGCCCGGATCCAGGTAGTAGAGGCGCCCGTACCGGTTGAAGCTGACCGCACAGAGCATGCCCATGCGTTCCACCCTACGACGCCGGACCGGTGCGACACGATGCCGCGCACGCGGACGGCACGGACTCAGCGACCCAACCGCAGGGTGCCGTCGTACTGGACGGCGACACCGGGTGACCCGCGCCACGTCGACTCCGTCAGGCTCGGCGACCACTGGCGCAGCAGCGTCTCCGCCCCGTCGTACGCCACCCCGAGCACCGCCAGCACCCGGGCGGCGACCTCCGCCGCCGCGTGGATGCCCGCCCCGGGTGCCGCGCCCGGGGCGGTGGCGGCGTGCACCCGGACCGCCTCGGCCGAGCTCACCACCTCGGCGAGCACCCGGGCCACCGCGAGCCGGCTCCCCTCCACCCACTGCGCCAGGGCGTCGGCGTACCCGGCGGTCGACTCCAGCCGCCCGACCAGGCTCTCCGGCCCCTCGTCGAGGTGACGCAGCAGCGCCACCCGGGCCTCGTCGTACGCCGACGCGGCCGGACCGGACCACAGCGCCCGGTCGGTCAGGGCGGCGCAGGCGTCGTCGTACCGGGGCACCAGGCGGCGCACCGCGTGCCCGGCGTTCGCCAGCGGCGCCGGGTGCAGGTCGAGGAAGGCGCGCAGCGCGTCGCCCGGCAGCACCTGCATGCGACGCAGCAGCGGCCAGAGCCGGTGCCCCTCGGGAGCACCCGCGGCGAGCAGCTGGTCGACCCGGCGCAGCAGATCAAGGCCGGGCTCGGCGAGCCGGTCCAGGGCGTCCATCAGACCTCCCCGAGCAGCCGCCGCCGCGCGGAGTCGTCTGCTGCCGCGTACCGGTCGGCGGCGCTGCGCAGGGCGGCGGCAGCGGCCGCCAGCCGGGCGGCGGCGGCCTCCGCCTCGCGGGCCCGGTCGCCGGTCGCGGCGGTCCACTGCCGGTGCAGGGCCCGGCCGATCTCCCCGGGCCGGCCCGGCGCGTCCGCACCGAACGCCGGGTGCGCCGGGTCGGCGGCGGTCACCGTGCGGGAGAGCAGAGCCAGCGAGGCGCTCGCCTCATCGAGCCGGGCGGCGAGGGCGCGCAGCGGGTCCATCTCAGGCCCCCGCCAGCGGCCGGTACGCCGCGAAGGTCTCGTTGTGCAGCTTCTCCCGGGCCCAGAGCGCCGCGTCGGCGGCGGCGGTCACGGCGGCCCGCACCGAGTTGGCGACCTCCCGGGGGTGGCGGTGGTGCAGCGGGCCGAGGAAACGCACGTCGGTGATGCGACCGTTGGCGGTCACCACCACCTCGACCAGCCCGTCCGGTGAGCGGACGGTCACCTCGACGGTGTCGACCGCCTGGTCGAACTCGGCCTGCAGGGACTCGATGCGACGGTAGCGTCGCACCGCCTCCTCGATCCACGCCTCGTCGATCTCGCGCGGCATCGGTTCTCCCCCCGCCGACCTCACCCAGCGTGCCACCGCCGTCACCACGGCACACCGGACCGTACCGCACGCCGACGACACGTGTCGATGCCGGAAGGGAGGATCCGTCACCCCTTCCAGAGGGAGAGCATCATCGCCTCCACCGCGATCCGCGGCTTGACGTTGGCCTCGATCGCCGCCCGGCACTCCAGCACCGCTTCCAACCGGCGCAGGGCGCCCTCGGCGTCCCACTTCCGGGCACCGGCCTCGGCCATCTCGGCGGTGTCGGTGTGCACCGGGGCCACCGGTGCGCGCAACGCCATGGTGAGCGCGTCGCGGTAGAAGCCGGCCAGGTCGACCAGCGCCCGGTCGAGAGCGTCCCGCTGGGCCCGGGTGGCCCGCGACTTCTGCCGCTTCTCCAGGTCCTTGAGCTGCCCGGCGGCACCACGCATGGCACCGGCCGCGCCGCGCCCGGTGCCGCCCGCGCCGAGCGCGGTCTGCAGCGCGGCCCGCTCGGCCGCGTCGGCTTCCGCGACCGACGCCTCTGCCTCCGCCTCGGCCGCCTCGATCAGCGCGGATGCGGCGTCCAGCGCCGCGCCGACGCCGGTGAGCCGGCGCGGCACCGCCAGCACGGCGTCCCGGCGCTTGCGGGCCTCCGGGTCACGGGCCAACCGCCGGGCCCGCCCGACGTGCCCCTGGGCCGCGGCGGCGGCCCAGGCGGCCACGTCCGGCGCGACGCCGTCCCGGCCGACCAGCACCTCGGCCACCGCGACCGGCGGCGGCTGACGCAGGGGTACGACCCGGCAGCGCGACCGGATGGTCACCGACACGTCGTCCGGGTGGGTGGACGGGGCGCAGAGCAGGAAGACGGTTCGCGGTGGCGGCTCCTCGATCGCCTTGAGCAGCGCGTTGCCGGCCGCCTCGGTGAGCCGGTCCGCGTCCTCGATGATGACGATCTGCCAGCGGCCACCGGACGGCGTGCTGGCCGCCCGGAGCACCAGCGCCCGCATCTCGTTCACCCCGATGGAAAGACCTTCGGGCACCACCAGCCGGACATCGGCGTGGGTGCCGGTCATCGTGGTGTGGCAGCCGGGGCAGCGACCGCAGCCGGTGCCGTGCGCACACTGGAGGGCGGCGGCGAAGGCCCGGGCGGCCACCGAGCGGCCGGAGCCGGGCGGGCCGGTGAAGATCCAGGCGTGGGTCATCGCCCCGCCCGGATCGGCGGGCGCCTTCCCGGCGGCCTCCTCGACCAAGGCGTCGAGGACGTCCGGCTTCCCGGTGGACGGCGCGGCGTGGGCCGCACGCAGCACGGCGGCGGCCGACGCGGCGGCGCGACGCAGTGTCTCGACCGCCTCGTCCTGGCCGACCAGGTCGGCGAAGACGTCCGGCATCAGGTCCGATGCTCCATCGTCACCAGCTCCGTGTCGGATAACTCGGGCTGCACCGAGGTGTCCGGGCCGTGCGCCGGGCGCGGGTGCACGATGCCGGCCGGGTCGACCAGGAACTCCTCCACCCGGCGGGCCACCAGGGCGGCGATCTCCTCGACCGGGCGGGTGGCGTCCAGCACCAGGTAGCGCTTCGGGTCGGCGGCCGCCAGGTCGAGGAAGGCGTACCGGACCCGCTCGTGGAAGGCGAGCGACTCGGCCTCCAACCGGTCGGGGCCCTGGTTGCGGGCGGTCACCCGGGAGCGGCCGGTACGCGGGTCCACGTCGAGGAGCACCACCAGGTCCGGCTTGAGCCCGCCGGTGGCCCAGGAGGAGAGCCAGGAGACCTCCTCGACCGGGAGCGTCCGGCCGGCCCCCTGGTACGCCAGCGACGAGTCGACGTACCGGTCGCTGATCACGATCGCGCCCCGGACCAGCGCCGGTCGGACCACGGTGGCCACGTGGTGGGCGCGGTCGGCGGCGTAGAGCAGCGCCTCGGCGCGCGGGGAGGGTGCCTGGTCACCGGAGTGTTCCAGCAGCAGGGTGCGGATCCGCCCACCCATCGCGGTGGCCCCCGGCTCGCGGGTGACCACGACCTCCCGCCCCCGGTCGCGCAGCCGCGCGGCGAGCGCCTCCAACTGGGTGGACTTGCCGGCGCCCTCACCCCCCTCGAAGACCACGAAAAGGCCGTTGGAGACGAACGACTCGGCCGGCATCAGCGGGCGACCCCGGATCGAGCCCCACAGGTCGGCCAGGACCGGTACGCCCTTCTTGTCGTCCATCTGGCCGAAGGCGCTGATCCCGGCGAAGATGCCGGCGACCCCGGCGGCCAGGAGCAGTACCCGGGTGGAGGAGATCGAGATCTGCGCACCGGCGAGGTCGAGGGTGTGCGACCCGCCGATGCCGGCGAGCAGGCCGCCCAGGGCGATGGCGAGGATCAGCACCAGCCGGGTGCCGATCTGCACCACCGCGAAGACCCGGCCGCGCATCTCGTCGGCGATCTCGCCGCCGAGCAGCGTGACCCCGGAGAGGAAGGCCATACCGGCACCGGCGCCCACCAGGATCGCCCCGACGATGGCCATGGAGAGGTGGATGGCGAAGGCGAGGGTCATCACCGACGCGCTGGCCAGCACGATGCTCATCCCGAACCAGCGGCGGCGGGACAGGTCCCGGACGATCATCGGACCGAGGCCGATGCCGACCCCGAGACCGATGAAGATCGCCCCGAAGAGCAGGAAGAAGGCGGCGTCACCGGCGTTCAGCGAGGTGGTGAAGAACTGGGCCGTGCCGATCACGATGCCGCCGCCGGCGAACGCGCCGAGGATGCCGAGCACCAGCCCGCGTACCAGCGGGGTCTGGCCGATGAACTTCCAGCCCTCGGTGAACTGGCGCAGCATGGTCTGCTCGTCGCGTTCCTGACCGCCGGCCCGCGCCTGGCTGATCTCCCGGATACCGAACACCACCACCAGCGCGGTGGCCAGCCGGGAGAACGCGTTGACCCAGAGCGCGAGGTCCGCCGGTTCGGCCCAGGCGGGCATCTCGCCACCGGTGATGGTCCGGACGCTGCGGTCGAGCACCGCGGCGACGACCGCCGCGAGGACCGGGGTGAGGCCGTACGTGGTGATCAGGGTGAGCTGGTTGGCCGCCTCCAGCCGGGCGCGGGGGATCAGGTTGGGAACCGCGGCCTCCTTGGCCGGGATCCAGAGCAGGGTGACCGACTCGATCAGGAAGGTGGCGATCGCCGCCCAACCGACCACCACGGCCCCGCTCGCGCCGAGCAGGGCGACCAGCGGGATCGAGGCGAAGAGCAGGAAGCGCAGGATGTCGCAGATGACCATCGTCCAGCGCCGGTCGAAGCGGTCGGCGAGGACGCCCGCCACCGGGCCGAGCAGCAGCGCCGGCAGCAGCCGGACGGCGATCACGCCGCCGAAGACCGCGCCCTTGGCCGTGCTCCCCGACACCTGGGAGGCGGCGAAGACAGAGGTGGCGAGCAGGCCGAACCAGTCGCCGAAGGAGGCGGCGCCGAGCACGATCCAGAGCCGCCGGAACGGGCGGATGCGCAGCACCGAGCGGATCGCGGCGTAGCCGGACAGGTCGGCCGGCGGAGCAGGCTGCGCGGCGGACTGCCCGCCGTCGGCGTGCGGGGCGGACGGCCCGGCGTGGCCGGGTCGCGGCGGAGACTGCCCGGTGCCGCCGGCTTGCGGGGATGACGGCGACACGCCGGACGACTCGCCGTGCTGCTGGCTTTCGATGGCCGTACCTCCACGTGCCGGCCCAACGCTGGGCGGTCCCGGTGCAACACTCTAGTCCCGGTGGGAGCCCTTCCCACCGTGACATTCTCCTGCTCGCCGAGCCTAGGCCGCCGACCCCAACCCCCGCAGCCGGCATACATGAGCGGGTTTCGTATTTCTCCTCCGGACAGTTAGCGTGCATCCGTGGCCATCGACAGCGACACCCTGCGCGAGCGCCTCGACCGGGCGACCGCCCACCTCGACCCGCCGTACGCCGTGGTCGACCTCACCGCGTTCGACGCCAACGCGAACGCGCTGGTCGGCCGGGCCGGCGGCAAGCCGGTCCGCGCCGCCAGCAAATCGATCCGGACCCGTGCGCTGATCGCCCGGGCGCTGCGCGGACCGGGCTGGGCCGGGGTGCTGGCGTTCACGCTGCCCGAGGCGATCTGGCTGGTCCGCACGGGCGTCACCGACGACGCCCTGGTCGCCTACCCGACGGCCGACCGGGGGGCGCTCGCCGAACTGGCCGCCGACCCGGTGCTCGCCGCGGCTGTCACCCTGATGGTCGACGCGACCGACCAACTCGACCTGATCGACGCGGTGTGCGCCCCCGGCCGCCGCCCCGAACTGCGGGTCTGCCTCGACCTGGACGCCTCTTGGCGACCGCTGGGCGGGCGGGTGCACGTCGGGGTACGCCGCTCGCCGGTGCACAGCGCCCGGGCCGCCGGCCGGCTCGCCGCCGCCGTCGCCCGCCGACCGGGCTTCCGACTGGTCGGGCTGATGTCGTACGAGGCACAGATCGCCGGACTCGGGGACGCCCCGCCCGGCCGGGCGGTCCTGGGCGCGGCGATCCGGCTCGTCCAGCGCGGGTCGTACCGGGAACTGCTGGCCCGCCGGGGCGCGGCGGTGGCCGCGGTACGCGAACACGCCGACCTGGAGTTCGTCAACGGTGGCGGCACCGGCAGCCTGGTCGCCACCAGCGCCGATCCCGCGGTCACCGAGGTCACCGCCGGCTCCGGCCTGTACGGGCCGACGCTGTTCGACGCGTACCGCGCCTGGCGGCCGGCCCCGGCGACGTTCTTCGCCTGCGCGGTGGTCCGTCGGCCGGCACCCGGCCTGGTCACCGTGCTCGGCGGCGGTTGGACCGCCTCCGGCCCGGCCGAACGCAGCCGGCTGCCGCGCCCCTGGCTGCCGGCCGGGCTGTCGCTGGTGGGCACCGAGGGCGCGGGCGAGGTGCAGACACCGCTGAGCGGACCGGGTACGGCCGGCCTGCGCGTCGGCGACCGGGTCTGGTTCCGGCACGCCAAGGCCGGGGAGCTCTGCGAGCACGTCAACGACGTGCACCTGGTCGCCGGGGACGAGGTGGTCGACACGGTGCCGACGTACCGGGGCGAGGGCCACGCCTTCCTCTGAACCGCGCCCGTCCGACGGGTGCGCTGTGCACCCTGCCTCCGGCGCGGCGGCGACTGGTCGCTCGCCGCGCCGGTCAGCCGGTGCCCGGCGTCAGGCCTGCGCCGCCGACTCGGGCTCGGTCGTAGCCTCGACGTGACGGTGCAGGTACTCGCGGATCAGCGCCTTGGCCTCGGCCAGCACCCGCTCGTCCCCCTCCGGCTTGCGACGGAACGCCAGCTTGATCAGGGCGTCCGCGGCCTCGACGGCGATCTCCAGACAGAACCGCAGCCGCGGCTCGTCGACCATTCCGAACCGCTCGGTGAGCACCCGGGCCAACTGGTCGGCGATCACGCCGTTGTTGTCCCGCTGCTCGTCGAGCAGGTGCAGGTCGACCACGTCGCCGAAGTGCAGGGTACGGAACCCGGGGACGGTGCGGTGCATCGTGATGTACTCGTCGATGCCGGCGTCGACGCCGTCCCACCAGTGGGTCAGGTCGTCCGAGGCGAACCGCTCGTCGAGCCGTTGCAGGTAGGACTCCATGGTCCGCAGGGTCAGCGCCTGCACGATGGCCCGCTTGTCCGGAAAGAACTGGTAGACCGACCCGATCGCCACCTCGGCCCGCTCCGCGAGCAGCGTGGTGGTCAGCCCCTCGTACCCCACTTCGTCGACGAGTTCGGCACAGGCGTCCAGCATCCGCTGGACCCGCGCGACACTTCGACCCTGCACCGGAACGCGGCGCAGCGGTCCGGTCGTGGCGGCTGGTGAGGACACTCGGCGCCACCCCCCTTCGACGGAAGAACATATCTGCATGTCACGTGTTCGTGACTACCGGTACAACGAGCGGATCTCGATTACGGTATTTACCAGGCACAACGTTCCTGATATGAAGTCAGTTCACATTCATGTCGAGGAGCGCGGATGGCCGGCACCACCACCTGGTCCAACTGGGCCGGAAACCAGCACAGCCTCGCCCCCGCCATCCTCCGCCCGGACACGATCGACGGTGTCACCGAGGCTGTCCGGGACGCCGCCGCGGCCGGCGAACGGATCAAGGTGGTGGGTAGTGGACACTCATTCACCCCGATCGCGGTACCCGACGGGCGGCTGCTCGAACTGACCGCGCTCGAGACCGACGTACGGGTGGACCTCACCACCCGGCTGGTCACCGTACCCGCCGGGATGACCCTGCGTACGCTCAACGCCCTGCTCGCCGGGCACGGCCTCGCCCTGCCCAACCTCGGCGACATCGACGCCCAGACCATCGCCGGCGCGATCTCCACCGGCACCCACGGCACCGGCGCGGCGTACGGCTGCCTCGCCACCTTCGTCGAGGCGCTGGTCCTGGTCACCGGCACCGGCGAGGTGCTGCGCTGCTCGGCCGTCGAACACCCCGACGTCTTCGCCGCCGCCCGGGTCGGGCTGGGTGCGCTCGGCGTACTGGTCGAGGTGACCCTGCGCTGCGTCGACGCCTTCGTGCTGCGCGCCCACGAGCGCCCCGGGCGGTTGGACGACGTCCTGGCCGCCCTGCCGGCGCTCGTCGACCGACACGACCACGTCGAGTTCTTCTGGTTCCCGTACACCGACCGGGTGCAGGTCAAGACCAACGACCGGGTGCCCGCCGACGACCGGCCACTGCCGCGCTGGCGTGGCTGGCTCGATGACGACTTCCTCGCCAACACCGTCTTCGGCGGGCTCTGCCGACTCGGTCGCGCCCTTCCCCCGGTGGTGCCGACGATCAGCGCCGTCTCCGCCCGGGCCCTCGGCGAACGCAGCTACACCGGCCGCTCCGACGCGGTCTTCTGCTCCCCGCGCCGCACCCGGTTCGTGGAGATGGAGTACGGCATCCCGCGCGCCGCCCTACCCACCGCGCTGGCGGAGTTGCGCCGCATCGTCGACAGGCTGCCGTTCAAGGTGCTCTTCCCGGTCGAGGTGCGGTTCACCGCCGCCGACGACATCTGGCTGTCGCACGGGTACGGGAGAGACTCGGCGTATCTCGCCCTGCACCAGTACATCGGCACGCCGCACGAGCCGTACTTCCGGGCGTTCGAGGAGGTGGCGACCGAACTGGGCGGCCGCCCGCACTGGGGCAAGCTGCACTGGCGCGACGCCGCCTCGCTCGCGCCCGCGTACCCGAAGTGGCCGGACTTCCAGATGCTCCGCGCCCACCTCGACCCGCACCACCTCTTCACCAACCCCCACCTCAGCCACATCCTCGGCTGACGACCCCATCGATCTTGGAAGCGCAACGGCCCCCGGCGGGGCCATGTCCTTGCAAGATCTGAAGCGGTGCCTCAGTCGGTGGTGGTGGTGGCCTTCTTCGCGGGGGTGGCCTTCTTCGCGGGGGTGGCCTTCTTCGCTGCGGTTCTCTTCGCGGCCGTCGCCTTCTTGGCCGTGGCCTTCGTCCCCGTGGCCTTCGCCGCAGCCTTCGTCGCCGTCGCCGCCTTCTTCGTCGCCGTGGCCTTCTTCGTCGCCTTCTTCGGGGCCGGGCCCTTCGCCCGCTTCTCCGCCAGCATCTCCGACGCCTCTTCGAGAGTCAGCGCCTCCGGGGTCTGCCCGCGCCGCAGCGACGCGTTCGTCTCCCCGTCGGTGACGTACGGGCCGAACCGGCCGTCCTTGATGACCAGCGGCTTCTCCGTGAGCGGGTCGTTGCCCATCTCGCGCAGCGGCGGCGCGGCGGCCCGGCGCTGGCGGGTCTTCGGCGCGGCCAGCAGGGCCAACGCCTCCTCCAGCGTGACGGTGAACATCTTCTCTTCCGAGTCCAGCGAGCGGAACTCGTCGCCGCGCTTGACGTACGGGCCGTAGCGGCCGTGGTTGGCGAAGACCTCCGCGCCCTCCGGGTCCACCCCCACCAGGCGGGGCAGGCTGAGCAGCCTGAGTGCCTCGTCGAAGGTGATCGAGTCTGGCGACTGGGAGCGCAGCAGCGAGGACTTCCGCTCGCCGCTGGCCACGTACGGACCGAACCGGCCGGACTTGAGCAGGATCGGCTCCCCGGTGGCCGGGTCGTCACCCAGTTTGCGTTCGCCCCCGCCGCCGAGGAACAACTCGTGCACCTTCTGCGGGGTCAGCTCGTCCGGTGCCAGCCCTTCGGGGATCGGCGCCCGGTCGCCCGGGGCGCCGCTCTCCTCGCCCTCCGCAGCCGGCGCGGGCTGCTCGCCCGGCACCGCCCGTTGCAGGTACGGCCCGTAGCGGCCCACCCGGACGAGGACCTCGCGCCCCTCGTCGTCGGTGAAGAGCGGGATGGAGTTGACGCTGCGCGCGTCGATGTCGCTGAGGTTCTCGGTGACCAGCTTCTTCAGCCCACCGGCGTGGGCGATGGCCTGGTCACCGGTGCCGTTGGCGCTGCCGAAGTAGAAGGAGGTGAGGAAGTCGACCGCCGCGTGGTCACCGCCGGCGATCTCGTCCAGCTCGTTCTCCATGCTGGCGGTGAAGTCATAGTCGATCAGGCGCGGGTAGTGCCGCTCCATCAACCCGATCACCGCGAAGGCGAGGAAGGACGGGATCATCGCCTGGCCGCGCTTGAAGACGTACCCGCGGTCCTGGATGGTCTGCATGATCGACGCGTACGTCGACGGCCGGCCGATGCCCAGCTCTTCGAGGGCCTTGACCAGCGACGCCTCGGTGTAGCGCGGCGGTGGCTGGGTGTGGTGGCCCTGGGCGGCCAACTCGTCGGCGGTGAGCGGCTGGTCCTTCACCAGGTTGGGCAGCCGGCGCTCGGCGTCCTCGGCCTCGGCGTTCTCGTCGTCGCTGGACTCGACGTACGCCCGCAGGAACCCCGGGTCGGTGATGGTCTTGCCGGTCGCGCCGAAGTCGGCCTCCTCCTGGGCGGCGCTGACCGCCCGGATGCGCACCGACACGCTGGAACCGACCGCGTCGGTCATCTGCGAGGCGATGGTGCGCCGCCAGATCAACTCGTAGAGCTTGAACTCCTCGGCCGACAGCTCCTTGGCCACCTCGCCCGGGGTGCGGAAGTTGTCCCCCGCCGGGCGGATCGCCTCGTGCGCCTCCTGGGCGTTCTTCACCTTGCCGGTGTAGCGGCGCGGCTCCGGGGGCACGCTGCGCTCGCCGTACAGCTCGACGATCTGCCGGCGGGCCGCCGCGATGGCGGTCTCCGACAGGTTCACCGAGTCGGTACGCATATAGGTGATGTAGCCGTTCTCGTAGAGCCGCTGCGCGGTACGCATCGTCTGCTGGGACGAGAACCGCAGCTTGCGGGCCGCCTCCTGTTGCAGGGTGGAGGTGATGAACGGCGCGTACGGGCGGCGGCGGTAGGGCTTCTCCTCGACCCGGGTGACGGTGAACGGCCGCCCGTCGAGGCGGGCCGCCAGCCCGCGTGCCCCGCTCTCGTCCAGGTGGACGACTCCGGCGCCCGGCTTCACCCGACCCGTGGTGGGTTCGAAGTCCTTACCGGTGGCGATCCGGTCACCGTTCAGCGCGACCAGGGTGGCGTGGAAGGTGCGTGGCCCCTCGCCGGCCTGCTCGACCGCCAGGGTGGCGAGGATGTCCCAGTACTCGGCGGTGCGGAACGCCATCCGCTGCCGCTCCCGCTCGACCACGATCCGGGTCGCCACGGACTGCACCCGGCCCGCCGAGAGTTTCGGCATGACCTTCTTCCACAGCACCGGGGAGACCTCGTAGCCGTAGAGGCGGTCGAGGATGCGCCGGGCCTCCTGGGCGTCGACCAGATCCCGGTCGATCTCGCGCGGGTTGGCCACCGCCGCCTGGATCGCCGGCTTGGTGATCTCGTGGAAGACCATTCGCTTGACCGGCACCTTGGGCTTGAGCGTCTCCACCAGGTGCCAGGCGATCGCCTCGCCCTCGCGGTCCTCGTCCGTCGCCAGGAGGATCTCGTCGACCTCCTTGGCCAGCTTCACCAGCTTGCTGATCTGCTGCTTGCGGTCGGCGGAGACCACGTAGAGGGCGTGGAAGCCGTTGTCGACGTCCACCCCGAGCCGGGCCCACGGCTCACCCTTGTACTTCGCCGGCACGTCCGCGGCGTTACGCGGCAGGTCGCGGACGTGACCGAAGCTGGCCTCCACGACGTACCCCGGGCCGAGGTAGCCCGAGATCGTCTTGGCCTTCGCCGGTGACTCGACGATGACCAGACGGGTGGTTCCAGCGTTGCTCGGCACGTCTCTCCCCGACCTCACTCCTAGTCCATGCCCGTTTCGGGCCGCCCTGCTTCATGCCCGCTTCGGGCCGCGCTGTACCCACCGGACCGCCGGTGGTCCGGATGTCCAACGTAACGCGCCGCCCGGGTTGCGGGTTTCGGGGGCGGCAGTCAGCCCCTCGCGACGTACGTGGCCTGTGCCGCGCGGGCTGCACGGGCCGGACGGCGTCACCGTACACCGTGGGTAGGGCCGAAGGCGGACCACTGTGACGATGACGGACTGTCGGCCGAGGTACACCGGGCCGTTCTACCGCCGACTCCGCCGCCGAGCTGTCCCTGATCGGACAGCCCGCACCCCTTGACCC
>NZ_SMJY01000073.1:0-25186 GCF_004348355.1 Micromonospora sp. KC721
GCCCCTGACCCGCCCCCGGCTTTCGGGGGCGGGCAGACGCGCTTCTCGGCCCGAGTGTTCGGCGGTGAAGGTTCGCTCCATCCCGGCGAACAACGCGAGCAGGGTGGTCTCAGCCGATCTCGACCGCGCCGCTGTCGCAGAGCGCCGTGCCGTTGGCGTCACCGTCGCGCGGACGGGAGACGCCTCGCTGGTCGGTGGCGGGGCAGTCGAACAGCTCCGACGAGGTGACTGAGCTGCCGAAGTCCACGGCGGGGCTGCCGGCGAGCGGCATCCGGGTCGCGGTCCCCCCGCCGTTGAACCCCAACGCGCCGACGCGCGGGTTGAGCGGGGCCGCGCCGTCCCAGCCGACCTTGTCGAAGCGCTGTTCAAATGCGCACCGTCCGTTGATGAGCCCGACCACGTTGTAGCGGTGCGAGGTGAACCGGGAAGTGTCAGGGCTGTGGCAGTCGGGGGCGAAGGCGGCGTCGAAGTGGGAGCGGTTGTCCTCGTTCCCGGCCAGAATCGTTCCGCCCATGTTGACCTGGCCGCCGAAGTTCGCGATTCCGCCGCCGACCTTCTCCGGGTCGGCGCCGGACACGTTGGCCTGGTTGCCGACGATCGTGGAGAACGCGACGTTGAGGATGCCCTTCGTTGCGGTGCCGTCGCCCCGGTTGAGGATTCCCCCGCCGCTGTTGCGCGCGGTGTTGCCGCTGATGGTGCTGTTCGTGATCGTCACCCGGCCGTAATCGTTGTTGATTCCACCGCCACGCAACGAGAAATTGTTGCTGATCGTACTGCGGTCGATGTTCACCAGGCCGGTGCTGTAGTTGAAGATGCCGCCGCCGTTCGCGGTCACGCCGCCGCCGCCGAGCGGGGACAGGTTCCGGTTGTCCTCGACCCTGCTGTCGACCAGGGTCAGGACCCCCGCATTGGCGATGCCGCTGCCCTGCATCGTCGTGACGTTGTCCCGAACGGTCACCCGGGTCAGCCGTACCATTGAATCCCGCCAGATGTTCAGCCCTCCGCCGCGTATGAAGGGGGGATTCTCGTCTTCGCCCCCGTTGGTCACCGTCAGGTCGGAGAGGTGGACGGTGGCCGCGTTGTCGATCTCGAACACGCTGTTGAACCGGCCGCCGTCGATGACGGACCCATCGCCGATGATCGTCACGCTGCTGGTGATGTCCAGGTCCCGAAAGTTGTCCGCGGGGTCGACGGTGGCGGCCGACTGTCGCACCCCGCCGGCATAGCCCAGCCGGTAGTTGCCAGGCGTCAGCCGGATCGTGTCCGCGCCCGCGCTCGCGTTGGCCTGCTGCACGGCTGCCCGCAGTGAGCAGTTTCCGGCCGAGGTCCGACAGATGTTGTCACTGGGGTTGATGTCGCGACGGTCGTCGAAGCTGTCGACGGTGAAGGTGAACGCGGCCTGGGCCGGAGGCGCGAGGGCGGTCGCCCCGACCACGACGCCCACGACGACAGGTGCCACCAACAGCCTGCCGAGCCGCTGGGTACCTCTGATGATTAGGCCTTTCATCGACTTCCTTCCCCCGAGGGCGAGAACGCGCGATCGTTCCGGCGCCGGCACGCTGCGGGCGCAGGACGTCTCGATGCTTGTCCCCGTCAGGATCGGCGCCGGACGGACTCCGCGGTGGACCACTCCGTCACCACAACGCGTGAACCAGTTGGCCCGACCGCCTTCGGCAGGCGGGCTCCCTTGACCGGGCAGCCGGTGTGACCGCAGCGGCCCATAGGTCCCCTGTCGTGCTGCGGGCATCAGGCGAGGCGCTGGATGCGGACCTTCGGGCGTTCGTTTCTGAGATGGCTTTGCTAGTCGTCAGGGCATCCGGCCATCACCCTGTCGGCCGACGCCGGGACCATAGAGCCGCACATCCTCGCGGGCCTTCTCGTCGCCGCCACCATGATCGGGCTACGCGTCGAAGCAGCGATCATCGAATTTCGGGCGTGACGATCCGACGCCGGAGTGAGATCCGGGGCACTCGGGATACACGCGGTCAGTAGACCAGTGCCTGGGCCCCCTCGGCCATCGTCTCCTCGACGAAGACCGCCGCGCCGGCGATGCGTACCCCGGGCAACACGTCGCCGGGGCCGATGTCCCGCCGGGCGGCGCACTGGGTGCAGGCGGTCACCCGGCCGGTGGTGAGGATGACGTGCAGCAACTCCGCCAGCGGCGCGGAGTGCGGCAGCTCGAACTGCTCCGCCCGGCCGGGCAGGGCGAACCAGGTCGACTCACCGGTCAGCCAGAGCGACACCGGCACTCCGGCGGCCGCGGCGGTGGCGGCGACCGTGAATGCCTGGGCGCACCGCTCGGGCGCGTCCGCGCCGGCGGTGGCCTTGACGACGAGAGTGCGGGCCATGACAGCCAGCATAGGATGACCATGATGGTCACCGAGATCGGGTTCGTCAGCCTGCTGGTCGCGGGCCTCGGCGCGCTCGCCGGTGGCCTGGTCTACCTTGCCGTACGCATTTCGAGAGGACGTTGGTAATCGGTGAGCGCGAACCCGTCGGGTGAGAACCCGCTGCAACCGCCGTGGCTGAACGCGCCGCCGGTCGAGGAGTACCCGTATCAGGAGAGCCACGACCTGCGGGTCGGGCCGAAGCTGCACCCGACGCTCGACGGCCTGCTGCCGTACGTGGGGGTGTGGCGCGGGCGGGGGCGCGGTGGGTTCCCCACCATCGAGGACTTCGACTTCGGGCAGGAGATCCGGATCAGCCACGACGGTCGGCCGTTCCTGTTCTACGAGTCGCGGGCGTGGATCCTGGACGGGCAGAGCCGTCCGGTCCGCCCGGCCGGGCGCGAGGTCGGCTGGTGGCGGCCGGTGCTCAACGGTGACCGGGCCACCGACGAGCTGGAGGCTCTGATGATGACCCCGACGGGGATCATGGAGCTGCACATCGGCAAGCGCACCGGCACCCGGATCGAGTTCGCGACCGACGCGGTGCTGCGGACGGCCACCGCGAAGGAGGTCACGGCCGGCGCCCGGCTGTTCGGCATCGTCGAGGGTGCGCTGCTCTACGCCCAGGAGATGGCCGGCGTGGGCCACGCCCTCACCCCCCACCTCTCCGCCCGCCTCCTGCGGGTGGCCGGCTGACCCGGCCGCCTCCTGCGCGTGGCCGGCGGACCAGCCGTTCGGCGAGCCGGGAGAGGGCGGGCGCAGGTCAGCAGACGGGGTGGGCCAGCAGGGCCTGCAGCGGGGTGGTGAGTGGGCTGCGCGGCAACGCCACGCCGTCCAGGGCGCGGATCTCGACCAGGCCGCGGACGGACGAGGTCAGCCAGCAGCCGTCGGCCGCGCGCAACTGCGCCGGGGTCACCAGCCGCTTTTCGGCGGCCAGCCCCAGCGCGTCGGCTCGGCTGAGCAGCCAGGCGCAGGTGGTGCCGGGCAGGATGCCGGTCGGCGTGGCCGGCACCGTGCAGAGCACGTCGCCGGCCAGCCAGACCAGGTTGGCGCTGGGCCCCTCCAGCGCGTACCCGTCGGTGGAGACCCAGAGCGCGTCGTCCACGCCGTGGCGGGCCGCCCAGCGACGGGCCGCGGTGCTCACCGCGTACGAGGTCGACTTGACGCCGCTGGGCAGCCAGCCCAGCCCGGGTCGGGCCGTTGCCGCCACTCCGAGGGGAAGGGTGGCCACGGTCACACCGTCGCGCCGGGCTCGCCGGGACGCGGCCGGCACCTCGGCCAGCGTCGCGTAGATCGTGGGTGACCCGCCGCCACCTTCCGGGCCCCGCGTGCAGACCAGCCGCAGTGCCCCCTCCACCTGCGCCGGCCAGCCGGCCGCCACCGTGTCCAGCAGCCCGATCAGGGCGTCGTCCGGCGGTAGTGGCAGCTCGACGGTGGCGGCACCGGCCCGCAGCCGGGCCAGGTGGGCGGCGAGCAGCCATGGTCGGCCGGCGCGCAGGTGCATGGTCTCGAACAACCCGTCGCCGTGCAGCGCGCCGAGGTCGTCGCCACGCAGCATCGGCTCTCCTGCCGGTACGGCCCCCCGGCCCAGCACCGCGATCCTCGACGCCTCCATGACCGCCGAGCGTAGTGGCGTACACCGCGTCCCCCGGTCCGGTGCCCCGGCCGAACTATGATCGGACGGTGTCCGAATCCTCCCTCGCGGAAATGCTCCGCTCCCGTGGGCTGCGGCTGACGGCGCAGCGGCAGCTCGTGCTCCAGGCGGTGCTCGACCTGGGGCACGCCACGCCGGAGCAGGTGCACACGGCGGTCCGTGAAGTCGCCGCCGGGGTCAACATCACCACCATCTACCGAACCCTGGAGCTGCTGGAACGCCTGGGGCTGGTGAACCACACCCACCTGTCGCACGGCGCGCCCACCTACCACGCGGCCGGTGAGCACCAGCACATCCACCTGGTGTGCCGGGAGTGCGGCGCGATCGACGAGATCGAGCCGGATCTGCTCCGGCCGCTCGCCGACCGGCTCGCCACCGAGCGGGGCTTCCGGATCGACATCGGGCACGTGGCGCTCTTCGGCGTCTGCGGCAACTGTGAGGACGGGGATTTGACATGATCGACATCGCGGGCGCGGTGGCTGTCGAGGCGATCGACGAGACCAGCCGGGACCAGCCGGACCCGGAGCACCGGGCGGCCGGGGTCCGGGGGGTGGCCGCGCACTACGGCGACCCGATGCGCGAGCAGCGCACCCTGGAGAACGCCGTGGGGTTGGTGGACCGGTCGCACCGGGGTGTCGTGGCCGTGGGCGGTGTCGAGCGGATCGGTTGGCTACACACCCTGACCAGCCAGCACCTGGCCGCGTTGTGTCCCGGGCAGGGCACCGAGTTGCTGGTGCTCAGCCCGAACGGCCACGTCGAGCAGCACGCCATGGTCGCCGAGGACGGCGAGACCACCTGGCTGGACACCGAGCCGGGGATGACCGCTGGGCTGCTGTCGTACCTGGAGCGAATGCGCTTCTTCAGCAAGGTGGAGCCGCGCGACGTGACCGCCGAGCACGCGCTGCTGTCGCTGGTCGGCCCCGAGGCGGAGGCCGCCGCCGGAACGCTCGGCGTCACCGGGCTGGCCGTTCCGGACGCGGTCGCGGTGCCGGGTCCGAAGTTCCGTTCCGGCGAGCTGCCAGCGCGGCCCAGCGTGTTGTACGACGTGCGGGCGCTGCCCGTCGGGGGCTGGGCCCGACGGGGCCCGCTCGGGGTGGACCTGCTGGTGCCTCGTTCCGCCGCCGGGCAGGTGGTGGCGGAGTTGCGCGGCGCCGGGGTGCCGGTGGCCGGGCTGTGGGCGTACGAGGCGATGCGGGTGGCCGCGCGGCGGCCCCGGGTCGGGGTGGACACCGACCACCGGAGCATTCCCGCCGAGGTGGGCCTGATCGGTACCGCCGTCCATCTGGACAAGGGCTGTTACCGCGGCCAGGAGACGGTGGCCCGGGTGCACAACATGGGCAAGCCACCCCGTCGGCTCGTCCTGCTGCATCTGGACGGGGTGACCACCGACCAGCCGCCGGCGGCCGGCACTCCGGTGACGCTGGACGGGCGGGCGGTCGGTTTCGTCGGTACCGCGGTGCACCACCACGAGTTGGGTCAGGTTGCCCTCGCCGTGGTGAAGCGCAACGTCGCCAACGACGCCCGGCTGCTGGTGGGGGAGAGCGCCGCCGCGATCGACCCGGCGTAAGAGTGCCGACAGGGAAGGTCATCTGCCGGAATTCTTCCGCGTGGGCTGCCACCTGAAAGGTTTTCTTCCGCTCTGGCGGGATGCGGCTGTCGACCGGGGGCGGGCCGGGCCGCTACCATCCCGGCATGACGACAGGGACGTTGATCACGGTTGCCCCGACCGGCGCGGAGTCGGCCAAGGCGGAGGTGCCGGCCCTGCCGGTGACCCTCGACGAGCTGCTGTCGACCGCGAAGGAGTGCGAGGCGCTCGGGGCCGCCGTGATCCACGTCCACGTCCGCGACGACGAGGCGAGGCCCACCCTCGACCAGGGGCGGCTGCGGGCGACCGTGGCGGCGCTGCGGGAGGGCACCGACCTCATCGTGCAGCTCTCCTCCGGCGGCGCGGTCACCGACCCGGAGACCGACCGGCTCGCCGTGCTCGACGCCGGGCCGGACATGGCCTCCTGCACCATGGGCACGGTCAACTTCGGCGACGACGTCTTCCTCAACCGCTGGGAGTTCATCGTCGACCTGCACACCCGGATGCAGGAGAAGGGCATCGTGCCCGAGTACGAGATCTTCGACCTCGGTCACCTCACCGCCCTGCAACGGCTGCTGGGCAAGTACGGCCTGCCGCACGGCGGGCACGTGCACGTCGACTTCGTGATGGGCGTCCCCGGCGGCATGCCGGGCACCGCAGCCACCCTGGTCGCCGCCCAACAGATGCTGCGCGACCTGCCCGAGGGCACCACGTTCTCGGCCACCGGCATCGGTCGCAGCACCCTGCCGGTGCTGCTCGCCTCGCTGTCCGCCGGCGGGCACCTGCGGGTCGGGATGGAGGACACCGTCACGTACGCCAAGGGACAGCCGGTGGAGTCCAACATGCAGCTCGTCGCCCGCGCCGTCGGCTTCGCCCAGCTCGCCCAGCGCCCCCCACTGACCCCCGCCGAGGCCCGGCAACTCCTCGGTCTGTAAGGGCCGCCCGGCCGAACACCCGGTACAGCACCGAGCCGCGCCCCTGGTCGTACCGGCGACGGGTCGGCCGGTAGCGTGACAGCGTGACAGCGAGGTACGAGGGCGGCACGCCGCTGGTCGAGGTGGTCCGGTCCGGGTTCGTGGAGGGTCTGCATCGTGGTTCCGCGGTGGTCCTCGACGCCGCCGGTGCCCCGTTGGCCGGCGCGGGGGACATCACCTCGCCGATCTTCCCGCGCTCGTCGAGCAAGCCGATGCAGACGGTCGGGATGCTGCGTGCCGGGTTGCCGCTGACCGACCCGGCAGACCTCGCACTGGTCTCGGCCAGCCACGCCGGCGAGGCGTTCCACCTGGCCCGGGTCGGCAAGCTGCTGGCCCGCGCCGGCCTGGACGCCGACGCCCTGCACTGCCCACCGGATCTGCCCGTCGGCGAGGCCGCCCGGGCGGCGGTCCTACGCGCCGGGGGCGGGCCGACCCGGGTGCAGATGAACTGCTCCGGCAAGCACAGCGGCATGTTGCTGACCTGCCTCGCGGCCGGCTGGCCGCTGGCTGGCTACTGGCGGCCCGAGCACCCGTTGCAGCAGCGGCTCACCGCCGCCATCGAGGAGTTCACCGGCGAGCAGGTGGCGGCCGTCGGGGTGGACGGCTGCGGCGCCCCGGTGCTCGCCGTCTCGCTGACCGGGCTGGCCCGGGCGTACCTGCGGCTGGTTGAGGCCGAGCCGGGCGCCGTGGAGCGGACGGTCGCCGACGCCATGCGGGCGTACCCGGAGCTGGTCGGTGGGACCGAGGCGGACGACACCCGGCTGATGCGGGGCGTACCCGGGCTGCTGGCCAAGGTGGGCGCGGAGGGCGTCATCGCGGCGGCGGTCCCGGGTGTCGGCGCGGTGGCCCTGAAGATCGACGACGGTGGGGGACGCGCCCGGATGCCGGTGCTGGTCTCGGCGCTGCGCCGGCTCGGTGTCGAGGCCCCGGTGCTGGTCGAGTACGCGCAGCTGCCGCTGCTCGGTGGCGGCCTGCCGGTCGGGGCGGTCCGCGCCACCTGGTGACCTCGGCCGCCGTTCCTGCTCCGCCCAGCGCGCCTCGGACGCGGTCCTGCGACGCGGCATCCGCATTTGATTGACCCGGGAGGCCGCGAACGGCGGTGACGCCTGGCCGGCGCACCGCCGTTCGCGGTACATGGAGTTGATCAGGGGAGTTGTCGGGGCAGGAAGTCGAGCAGGGCGGCGTTGACCACCTCCGGGCGTTCCAGCGGCAGGAGGTGGGCGGCGTCCGGTACGTCGGGGAGGCGGATCGCGTCCGGCACCTCGGCCGCGATCCGGTCGGCGAGCCGGGCGATGTCCGGGACGTCGGCCGCGCCGGCGGTGACGAGCACCGGCAGCCGCAGCTCGGTCAGCCGGTCGATCGCGGGCGGGTCCAGTTCCTCGACCTCCACCGCGCTGAGCGCCAGTTCGGCGGCGAGGGCCCGCCGGTCCATCTCCTGGGCGAACGCGACCAGTTCCGGGTCGACGTCCGCCGGGTCGCGGCTCGGGCCCACCACCCAGAACCGGACCTCGCCGGCGGCGCTCGCCGCGAAATCCTCCGGGTCGACCTCGCCGACCAGTTCGTCCCAGATGTTCTCGGTCTCCTCCGACCACTCGTTGCCTGAGACGGCCGTGCCGAACAGCGCGAGCGCGCTCACCCGGTCCGGGTGGGCCAGGGCGGTGTCGATGGCCACCGCGCCACCGAAGGAACAGCCGACCAGGGCGGCCCGCTCGACGCCGAGCGCGTCCAGCAGACCGACCACGTCGTCGTGGTGGGCGAAGGGCTCGGCCGGGAGCGCGGAGTCGCCGTAGCCGCGCAGGTCGGGGACGATCACCCGGTGCCGTTCGGCCAGGGTGGGAAGCTGTCCCCGCCACATCCGCCGGTCGGCGATCCCGGCGTGCAGCAGGACCACGGCGCTGCCACTGCCCAGGCCGTCGTACGCCAGCGATGTCCCGTTGATGTCGATCTTCGTCACGTCGAGCAAGGTACGGACCGGACAACCGGTGCGCAACCGTCGCTGTGGCGTTGCTAACTGCGGCTAGCGATTTGCTTGCTGCAGTTAGCGGTGCGGGCTACCGTTGGGGCATGGCCGCACCCAAGGATCTACCCGACGTTGGCGGATTCATCCGTGACCTGCGCCGGAACGCCAAGATCTCGCTGCGCCAGCTCGCCGAGCAGGCCGGGGTGAGCAACCCCTACCTCAGCCAGATCGAGCGCGGTCTGCGCAAGCCGAGCGCCGAGGTGCTGCAGCAGCTCGCCAGCGCGTTGCGGGTCTCCACCCCGGCGATGTACCTGCGGGCCGGGTTGCTCGACGACAAGGAGAGGGAGGGCGTGCTCGCCGCGATCGCCGTCGACCCCGAACTGACGATGGCGCAGAAACAGTCACTGAGCCAGATCTACGAGACCTTCCGTCGGGAGAACGCCCGGCTCGCCGAGGCCACCGGCGCCGACCCGACGGCCGCCGGCACCCCGGCCGGGGAACCGGCCACCCCCGCCGAGGGCGGGTCGAGCGCCCCGGCGGAGCCAACTGTGCCGGCGGAGGCCGCAGCCACCGCCGGGCCGGCCGCCACCGGCCCGACCACCCCTGACGGCACCCCGACCGAGGCGGTCCTCGAATCGGTCGCCGTCACCGAGGCGGGGGCGGCACCCGCCCCCACCACCAGCGCCCGTACCAGAAAGGCCGCCCCGCAGGCGGCCCCGAAGGCCGCCGCGGCGGTCGAGGAGGAACAGTCATGACCCAGCCGAAGACCAACCGCATCCCGGCCCCGCTCTACGCCGCTGCCGGCGCCGGCGAGCTGGCCTACCAGCAGCTGCGCAAGCTCCCCACCGTGGTGGGCGAGCTGCGTGACAAGGTCGTCACCGACGGCGCCAAGGTCGTCACCGAGTTCGGCGGCAAGGCCGTCGTCACCGGCGTCGAGCTGCGCCAGAAGGCCACCGAGACCTTCAAGACCGCCAACCACACGGCCGCCGGGCTGCGCGCCAAGGCGGTCCCCGCCGACCTCGAGCTGGACAAGCTGCGCGAGGTCGCCACCCGCAACGCCGCCGCCGTCCTGGCCGGCGCGCAGGCCGCCCAGGAGCGGGCGCTTGCCGCGTACGGCGCGCTGATCGCCCGGGGCGAGCGAGTGGTCGGCGCCGGTGTCCTGGAGGCCGCCGACACCGTCAACACCGACATCGAGACCACTGACGCCAGCGTGGCACCCGAGGCGAAGACCGAGGACGCCGCGCCCAGCCCGGTCGAGGTCGCCGAGGCCGTGGCGACCAAGCCGAGGGCCGTCCGTCCGCGGGCCACGAAGGCCGCCGCCAAGCCGGCCACCCCGTCGGCCAAGCTGCCGAAGACCACCCGGCGGACCCGGCCGGCCGCCGAGTAAGCGACCGCACCGGTACGACCCCGGAGGCGTCCTGCGGGACGTTTTCGGGGTCGTCGCCGTATGCTGGCCGTCATGGCCATCGCCGCGCCGATCTTCGTCTTCGCCGTCATTGACGTGATCAACCTGGTCCTGCTCGTCTTCGCGCTGATCGTGCAGGGTGTCGCTCTGGTGCACGCGATCACCCAGCGGGGCGACGGGTTCGCGGCGATCGGCACCCTGCCCAAGGGGGGCTGGGTCGCCATCCTGGCGGTCTGCCTGGTGCTCACCCTGCTCGGTTTCGGAGCGCTCAGCATCTTCGGACTGATCGGCATCGCGGCCGGCCTGATCTACCTGCTGGACGTCCGGGTCGGGCTGCGCGACCTGCACGACGGCAAAGGGTTCTGGTGAGGGGCTTCCGCTGGCCGCCACCACCCGACAGCGGTCCCCGCACCTGGGGGCCGGGACCGGGCGCCCCGCGAACCGGGCGACCGGCGCTGCCCGAACCGGAGACCGAACTCGTCGCCACGCCGCACGACGTGTGCCTGGAGCGGCTGGTGACCGGCGCCGGTGACCCGATCACCGTCTTCGCGCACGGGCTGGGCAACGGAATCGCCACCACCCGGCCGTTCGGCAGCGCGGTAGCCGGCCGCAAGATCTTCTTCCAGTTCCGGGGGCACGGCCGCTCCGACGCGCCGCCCGGCCCGTGGAGCTACCTCGATCTCGCCCGGGACCTGCGGGCCGTCGCCGACCTCGGCGGCGCGACCCGGGCCTTCGGAGCCAGCCTCGGGGCCGGCGCGCTGTGCCGGCTGCTGGCCGACAGCCCGGACCGCTTCGAGCGGCTGGTCCTCCTGCTGCCCGCCGTGCTGGACACCCCGCGTGGGCCGGTCGCCCGGCAGCGGCTGACCGACCTGCTGGACGCGGTGTCCACCGGGGACGCCGCGACGGTCGCCGACGTCGTCTCGCTGGAACTTCCGCCATCGGTGCGGAACACGCCGGCCGGCTGGGCGTACCTGCGACAGCGCCTGGACCAACTGCTCCGCGACGGGTTGGCGCCCGGCCTGGCCGACCTGCCCGAGCAGGCCCCCCTGGCCGATGTCGCGGCGCTCGCCACGGTCACCGCTCCCGTACTGGTCATCGGTTGCGTCGGCGACGACCTGCACCCGGCGCACGTCGCCGAGGAACTGGCCGCCGCGCTGCCGCACGCCACCCTGCACGTGTACGACCGGCCGGGGTTCGGCTGGACCGACCGCGCCGACCTGCGAGACCGGATCTCGACGTTCCTGAACGGGTGACCGGTCCGGTCAGCCGGAGCCGCTTCCGGCGGGTAGGCTAACGTGTTAGCTAACCGGGAGGTTGGGCATGTCGGCCGAAGCCGCGCACTACAACATGCATGACGCCAAGACCCATCTGTCGCGCATCATCGAGCGAGTGGAGCGCGGCGAGGAGGTCATCATCGACCGGGCGGGCACCCCTGTGGCGAAGGTCGTGCCGTTGGTGCGGCGGGTCAATCGCACCGCGGTCGGCTCCCTCGCGGGCCAGTTGGACCTGTCGGGTGACTGGGATTCGCCCCAAACTAATGCCGAGGTCGCCGCCGACTTCGGCATTGGCGCATGAGCCTGCTGCTGGACACCCACGTCGTGCTGTGGGCCATCACGGGGGATGCCACTCTCGGCGTGGAGTTTCTCGACCGACTGCGCCACGACCCGGACATTTTCGTGTCTCCGGTCAGCCTGTGGGAGATCACCATCAAGCAGACGGCCGGGAAGCTCGCCGGACCACCTGACCTCCCCGAACAGGTACGGGACATGGGCTTTCGTGAACTGGCGGTAACCCACGCCCACGCGATCGCCGCCGGCCGCCTCCCACTCCATCACCGCGACCCCTTCGACCGGATGTTGGTGGCGCAAGCTGCCACCGAAGGCTTGACGCTGGTCTCCCGGGATTCGTCGATCGCGCTGTACGACGTGGACACCCTCAAGGTGTGACAGGCAGGTGGGCGGCGCGGACACCGAGCCGCCGATCCCGGAGAGCAGCAGGTGCATGCCGGCGAGCACGATCTGTCCGAAAAACTGGACTTCGGTTGTCAGGTATCCCTGACACGCTCGGTGGCATGACGACGAAACCGCTGGAAGGAAAGATCGCACTGGTGGCCGGGGCGACGCGGGGCGCCGGCCGGCAGATCGCGGTCCAGCTCGGCGCGGCTGGCGCGACCGTCTACGCCACCGGCCGCAGCACCCGGGCCGGCCGCTCCGAGATGGACCGGCCGGAAACCATCGAGGAGACCGCCGAACTGGTCACCGCCGCCGGGGGCACCGGCATCGGGGTACGGGTCGACCACCTGGTGCCCGAACAGGTACGCGACCTCGTCGCCCGGATCGACGCCGAACAGGGCCGTCTCGACGTGTTGGTCAACGACGTCTGGGGCAGCGACCACCTGATCACCTGGAACGAGCCGCTCTGGAAGCAGCCCCTGGACAACGGCTTCCGCACCCTGCAACTGGCGGTGCACACCCACCTGATCACCAGCCACTTCGCGCTGCCGCTGCTGATCCGCAACCCGGGCGGTCTGGTGGTCGAAATCGGCGACGGCACGAAGGCGTACAACGACGAGCACTACCGGCTGTCGGCCTTCTACGACCTGGCCAAGACCTGCGTGAACCGGCTCGGCTTCGTCCTGGCAGAGGAGCTGAAGCCGCACGGCTGCACGGCGGTGGCCCTCACCCCCGGGTGGCTGCGCTCGGAGGCGATGCTGGAACACTTCGGCGTCACCGAGGAGAACTGGCGCGACGCCATCGCCAAGGAACCGGACTTCGTCATCTCGGAGACCCCGGCGTACGTCGGGCGGGCGGTCGCCGCGCTGGCCGCCGATCCGGACAAGGCCAGGTGGAACGGCAGATCCACCGACAGCGGCGAGTTGGCGACGGTGTACGGCTTCACCGACCTCGACGGCAGCCGACCGCAGGGCTTCCGCTACATCACTGAGGTCGTCGAGGGCGGGAAGAAGGCGGATCCGGCCGACTACCGCTGAGGGTCGTACAGCTGGCCGAGCCGGCGGGCCGCCTCGGCCAGCCGTACCCGCAGCTCCGGCGGGTCGAGCACCTCCACCTCCGGCCCGAGCCGCAGCACCAGGTCGTACGCCACGTCGACGGACTCGACGGGCAGCCGGGTGCGCACCCACCCCTGCCCGTCGGGTTTGCCGGCGGCGGCCAGCGCCTCGTCGTACACGACGGGGGTGTCGGCCGCCCAGCGCAGCGCGCGCAGGCCGGCGGGGCTGAGCCGGACGGTGATCCGCTCGCGCAGCATCGTGCGCAGGAATGCCGCTGCCTGCTCCCGCCAGTAGCCGCCCAGGTCGAAACCCTCGTCGCGGGTGAAGGTGCGCTCGTCCGGCACGACGTCGAGCACGCGGTCGACCCGGTAGGTGCGCATCGCGTCGCCGACCCGGCCGACCAGATACCAGGTGCCACTCTTGAGCACCAGCCCGTACGGCTCGACCCGGCGGACGACCTCCCGGTCGCCGCGCCGGTAGCGCAGCTCAACCGTCCGGTCGGACCAGACGGCCCGGGCCAGCTCCGTCAGCCGGGGCGGCGGTGGCGACTCGCGGAACCAGCCGGGTACGTCCAGGTGGAAGCGCTGACCGGTGCGAGCCGGCGCGTCGCGCAGGCTTGGCGGCAGCGCGGCGAGGACCTTCAGTTCGGCGGAGGCGACCGCCTCGGCGAGCCCCATGTCGCCGGCCGGTCCGGGTAGCCCGGCCAGGAAGAGCGCCTCCGCCTCGTCCCGGGTCAGTCCGGTCAGCCGGGTGCGGTAGCCGCCGAGCAGCCGGTAGCCGCCCGTGCGGCCCCGGTCGGCATAGATGGGCACCCCGGCGGCGGAGAGCGCCAACACGTCCCGGTAGACGGTCCGCTCGGAGACCTCCAGTTCGCGGGCCAGTTCCGCGGCGGTCATCGTCTCCCGCGACTGCAACAGCAGCACCAGGGAGATCAGCCGGGACGCGCGCACCGCCCCATCCTGCCGCTCCCAGCCGCCGGACCGGAGCCGGGCCGGTGCCGTGATCGACGGCAAGCCGGCCCGATCGGTCGATGACCACTAGGCTCTGCGATCGTGACCGCACCCCGTAACGTGGCCGCACCGGTGACCGGCGCGGTCGGCCGCTTCTTCGCCGGCGTCGGGCTGCTCCTGCGCGGCCTCGGCCTGTACGTCCGCAGCCCCGGCCTGATGCTGCTGGGCGTCGTCCCGGCGCTGATCTCCGGCGCGCTCTTCGTGACCGCGTTCGCCACCCTCGCGTACTTCGTGGAGGACCTGGCCGCCTGGGTCACCCCGTTCGCCGACGACTGGCCCACCAGCACCCGCAGCCTGACCCGGGTGATCGCCGCGCTGGCCTTCCTCGGGTTGGGCGGGCTGCTCGCGGTGGTCAGCTTTACCGCGGTCACCCTGGTCCTCGGCGATCCGTTCTACGAGAAGCTCTCCGAGCGGGTGGAGGAGCGCCTGGGTGGCACGCCGGGAGCGGTGGAGGTGCCGTTCTGGGCGTCCCTGCGACGCAGCGTCGCCGACTCGCTGCGGCTGGTCGGCCGCACGGTGCTCTTCGGGATTCCCCTCTTCGCCGCCGGCTTCATCCCGGTGCTCGGGCAGACCGTGGTACCGGTGGTCGGGGCGCTGGTGGGTGGTTGGCTGCTCGCCGTGGAACTGACCGGGGCGCCGTTCTCCCGGCGGGGGTTGCGGCTGGCCGACCGCCGATCGATCCTCAGGGCGGACCGACCCGCCACGCTCGGCTTCGGCGCGGCGGTCTTCGTCTGCTTCCTGATCCCGCTCGGCGCGGTGCTCGTCATGCCGGCCGCAGTCGCCGGGGCCACCCTGCTGGCCCGGCGGTCGCTCGGCCAGACCGTCACGGAAGACTGACCTGGAGAACGCCCTGATCGAGCACCGCCGGGCGGGTGGCCGAAGCCGGTTGATCAGGGCAGCGTGCGCAGGCAGGACCACTGGGACGCGACCGGCCGGTAGCCGAGCCGGGCGTTGACCGCCAGCATCGGCGCGTTCGTCTCGTCGTTCGAGGTGTACGCCGTGTGCACCCCGCGGCTGGCGGCCCGGTGCAGGGCGGCCCGCTTCACCAGGGCGGCCAGCCCCTGCCCCCGGTGGGTCGGCAGCGTGCCGGTGAACTCCGACCACATCCGGTCGCCGTCCCGTTTGACCAGACTGAGGGCGACCAGCGTGCCGTCCATCTCGGCCACGACGCTCGCCTCCCGGTCCAGTCCCGGGTTCTGCCAGACCTCGTACTGCCAGCTGTCGTAGCTCATCGCGTCCACCGGGGCGTCGCCCGGTACGTCGCGGGCCGCCTCGGCGTCCAGCCGGTGCAGCCGGCGTGGCCCCACCTCCGCCGCCGACAGCAGACGTACGCCCGGCGGCGGCTGCGGCAGCGGCGGCGCGGGCCGCAGGTCGAGGGCGGAGTAGCGCGTCTCCCGGCTCGGGGTGAAGCCGTGCCGGCGGGCGAACGGCAATGCCTCGGGCCGGGCCGAGGTACGCACCCGACGGGCCCCGATGGCGCGCAGATGCGCCAGCGCGGCGGTGAACAGCGCGGTGCCGCCGCCCCTGCCCCGGTGCTCCGGATGGACGTGCAACAGGGAGATCTCCCCGAAGCCCGGCTCGGAGGTCTGGTTGTTGCGGTACGCCGACGCCCAACCGACCACCCGGCCGTCGGCCTCGGCGACCCAGCCGGCCCAGTCCTCCCCGGGCGGTGGGTGCGCGATCAGGTGGCGGGTCGACTCCACGCCCCGCACCAGGTAGGGGTGGACGACGGCGCGCAGCGCCACCACCTCGGCGGCGTCCTCCGGAACGGCGGTGCGGATGCGCACTCAGCCCGCCTCGCGGACGGCGGCGACGGCCTCGACCTCGACGAGCTGGTCGGAGTACCCGAGCACAGCCACCCCGAGCAGGGTGCTCGGCGGATCGTGATCACCGAAGGCGTCCCGGACGACCTCCCAGACCGCCACCAGATCGGCCTGGCGGGACGAGGCCACGTACACGGTGGTCTTGACCACGTCGGTGAGTCGGGCGTCGGCGGCGGCCAGCGCCGTCTCCAGGTTCGCCATCACCTGGCGGGCCTGGGCGACCGGGTCGCCGGGCGCCACCGTCCGGCCGTCGGCGTCCAGCGGGCACGCTCCGGCGGTGAACACCAGCCGGGCCGGCGGTTCGACGGTGGCGGCGTACGCGTACTCGGCGACGTCGGAGAGCACGGGTACCCGGACCAGCCGGTGCGGTGCGGTCATGCGCGGAAGATAGCGACGGCGCGGCGCGGACTCCACCGAATAACGATCCCGGCGGGACCGTGCCTCACCCCCCGCTCATCGCGCGGTAGTGCCGCCACAGGTCGTGGTAGGGAATCGTGCCGCCCTCGGCCTCGGCCCTGTACCACTCCCCGGCCCAGTGCACCAGCAGCACCCGCTCGACACGGGACGGGATCAACCGGCCCGCCTCGACCCGACCGATGTCGAGCCCCGCCCACTGCTCCTGGGGGATGCCGGGATCGTTGGTCGCCGCGGCGATCGCCGACAGGCTCGAGTACGGCCGGCCGGAGGTCACGATCAGGTAGTTCAACAGGGGCTGCTCCCGGCAGAGCAGTTCCATGTGTGGCGCCAGTGCGAGTGGGGCGGCCAGGGACCGGTGGACCTGCGCCGGGTCGATCAGGCCGGCTCGGGAGGCCACGAAGCCCGTGCTGGCCGCGTACTCGATCTGCTCGGTCGTCAGCGCGCCGGTGTCGTGTATCGAGTCCCGCCACACCCACTGACGGATCTGGGGGATGTTCGAGTGTGAGGTCACGAAGTCGTACCGGGCCAGGTGGTCGAACACGAAATCGACCGGCTCCAGCATGATCGTGTCGGAGTCGACGTAGACGAACTCGTCGAAACCGCCAGTCCACATGGCGAGCTTCCGGTAGTGGCCCATGGTGACGCCCTCGTGGAACTCCCGGCTGATCGCGTCGCACTGCCGCAGGATGTCGTCGTCGCCCCAGACGGTGAAGCCGTACCGTCCGGCGAGCGACCGGAGCCGGTCGACGTCGTCGGCGAACGGTACGAGGCACAGGGGAAGGGTCGGGTTGTACGACCGGAAGCTGTTGAGGAACGCGACCACCCGGTCGAGGATCGCGTCGTTGGCCAGGAAGTAGACACCGCGCTTCACCACTGCCTCCCGGTGTGTGGCCAGCCTCGGTGGTCGACGCGCAGGGCCGCGCGGTGCGCTCCGGGCCGGGGGTCAGCCGTCAGACAACGGAATGCCGGCGGCACGACCGAGCGTACGCAACCCGTACACGGATAGCTAGATCCGTCGATTCGCCGACTCGACGAGGCACTGCGGGAACACGTCGAGAAGGGCCGCTGCCCCGATCCGGGGTGTCGCGGAGCGCCGCGACACCCCGGAGGGCGGTCAGGCCGACTCGCGGAGCACCAGCTCGGTGGGGAGGATCAGCGCCTCGTCGATCATCTCACCGGCGGCCTTGCGCAGCAACTGGCGGGTCATCGCCCGGCCCAGCTCCACGATCGGTTGGCGGACCGTGGTCAGCGGCGGGTCGGTGTACGCGGCGGTCTCGATGTCGTCGAAGCCGATCACCGCGACGTCGTCGGGCACCCGCCGTCCCGCCTCCCGGAGCGTGCGCAGGGCGGCGTGCGCCATCAGGTCGGAGGCGGCGAAGACCGCGTCCAGGTCGGGGTGGGCGGCCAGCAACTCGCGCGTCGCCGACGCCCCGGACTCCCGGGTGAAGTCCCCGTACGCGACCAGCTCGACCAGCCCCGCCTCGGCGATCACCTCCCGGTAGCCGGCCAGCCGCTCGATGCCGGCGACCATGTCCTGCGGGCCGGCGATGGTGCCGATCCGGCGGCGACCGGTTCCGATCAGGTGCCGGACCGCCCGGACCACCCCGCCCACGTTGTCCACGTCGACGTACGGCACCCGGTCGCCGTCGAGCGGCCGGCCGGCGCAGACCACCGGGATACCCAGCCGCATCAACCTGCCGGGCAGCGGATCCGCGCCGTGCAGCGAGGCGAACAGCACCCCGTCGACGTGCCGGCCGGTGGTGTACCGCTCGACCCGTTCGTGACCGGCCGCCGAACCGGCCAGCATCAGCACCAGCTGCTTGTCGGCGGCCTCCAGTTCCTGGGCCGCGCCCCGGATGATGCCCGGGAAGACCTGGTCGTCGGAGAAGACCCGGGTGGCCTTTTCCGGCATGACCAGGGCGACCGAGTCGGTCCGCTGGGTGACCAGGCTGCGGGCGGCGGCGTTGGGCACGTACCCCAGTTCGGCCACGGCCCGACGGACCGCCTCCTGGATCGGCTCGGCGACGGTGGTGGAGCCGTTGACCACCCGGGACACGGTCGCCCGGGACACCCCGGCCCGCCGGGCGACCGCCTCCAGGGTCGGTCGCTGTGCCGTCGTCATCCCCGTAACCACCACCTCGTCACAGCCCGTTCCGGGAGATCACCTCCTGATACCACCGGGCGCTGGATTTCGGTGTGCGCCGCTGGGTCAGGTAGTCGACGTGGACGATCCCGAACCGCTTCTGGTACCCCTCGGCCCACTCGAAGTTGTCCAGCAACGACCATACGAGATAGCCGCGCAGGTCGACGCCCCGGGCGATGGCCTCGTGCGCCGCCCGTAGGTGTCCGTCGAGGTAGGCGATCCGATCGTGGTCGAGCACCCGCTCGCCGCCGTCCGGGTCCTCGGTGCCGGTCTTGTCGGGGAACGCCCCACCGTTCTCGGTGATCATCAGCGGCAGCCCCGGATAGTCGCGGCTGATTCGCTCCAACAGCCGGGTCAATCCGGCCGGCTCGATCATCCAACCCATCTCGGTCGTCGGGCCGGTCGGCGCAAGGAACTCCACCGCGCCCTCGGTGCCCGGGTACGCGCTGCCGCCGGCACCGTCGGGCCGGCCGGCGACGTACGTCGGGGCGTAGTAGTTCAACCCGAGCAGGTCGATCGGCGCGGCGATGATCTTTTCGTCGCCGTCCCGGAGGAAGGTCGGCTCCACCAACCGGGAGAGGTGCTCCAGCACGTCCTGCGGGTAGCCGGCACCGGTCAGCGGGTCGAGGAAGATCCGGTTGTGCAGGCCGTCGACCAGGCGCACGGCGGCGGCGTCCGCGGCGCTGGTCGGGTCCGCCGGCTGCGCGTCGGCCGGGTTCAGGGTGATCCCGACGATCTCCGCGCCGGCCGACCGCAGTGCGCGGGCCGCCAGGCCGTGCCCCAGCAGCAGGTGGTGTACGGCGGCGAAGGCCGCGCCCGCGTCGCGCTCGCCGGGGGCGTGCAACCCGCTGCCGTAACCCAGGTAGGCCGAGCACCACGGCTCGTTGAGCGTGGTCCAGGTGCGGATCCGGTCGCCGAGGCGGGTGTACACCGCGACGGCGTAGTCGGCCAGGTGGGCGGCGGTGTCCCGGTTGGTCCAGCCGCCCCGGTCCTGCAACGCCTGCGGCAGGTCCCAGTGGTAGAGGGTGACGATCGGGTCGATGCCCCGCTCCAGCAGCGCGTCGGTCAGTCGGTCGTAGAAGTCCAACCCGCGCGGGTTGACCGGGCCGGTGCCGTCCGGTCGGATCCGGGGCCAGGACACCGAGAACCGGTACGCCCTCAGCCCCAGCTCGGCCATCAGCGCCACGTCGTCGGCGTACCGGTGGTAGTGGTCGCAGGCGACGTCGCCGGTGTGGCCGGCGAAGACCTTGCCGGGCGTACGGCTGAAGGTGTCCCAGATGGACGGGCCGCGCCCGTCGTCGTGGGCCGCTCCCTCGATCTGGTACGCGGCCGTGGCCGCACCCCAGACGAAGTTCTCGGGAAATCGGAGTTCGCTCACGTTTCTCTCTTCCGTTCGCGGCAGGGCTCGCGGTATCGGCTCACGCCTTTACCGCGCCTTCCATGATGCCGCCGATGATCTGACGACCGAACACGATGAACACCAACAGCAGGGGCAGGGTCGCGATGGCGGTGCCGGTGAACACCTGCGACATGTCCTGGTAGTACCCGTCCGAAAGGGCCCGCAACGACAACTGCACGGTCGGGTTCTCCGGGTCGTTGAGCACCGCGTACGGCCAGAGGAAGTCGTTCCAGGTGGTCATGAAGGTGAGCAGGCCGAGCACGGCGGCGGCCGGGCGCAGCGCGGGCAGCACCACGTTCCAGTAGATGCGGGCGGTGTGGCAGCCGTCCATCCGGGCCGCCTCGATCAGTTCGGTGCTGACCGCCTGGCCGGCGTACTGGCGCATCATGAACACTCCGAACCCGGTCACCAGCGCGGGCACGATCACCGCCGGCAGCCGGTCGTTCCAGTTGAGCTTCGTCATCAGCATGTACAGCGGGATGACGCCGAGTTGGGTCGGCACCATCATCGTCGCGATGATGACCAGCAGCAGCGCGTTGCGTCCCCGGAACCGCAGCTTGGCGAAGGCGAAGCCGGCGAGGGTGGAGAAGAAGACCACCGAGACGGTGACCGAGACCGCCACGATCGTCGAGTTGACCAGGCCGGTCAGGAAGTGCGCGTCGGTGTTGGCGAAGAGCCGGGCGAGGTTGGCGCCGAGGTTGTCGCCCGGGGTGAGCGGGGGCGGCACCTGTCCCATCGCGTCGTTGGTGCGGCTGGCCACCACGAACATCCAGTAGATCGGGAAGATCGACAGGACGGCGGTGACGATCAGTGCCGCGTAGGTGAGCCGGCCGGCGGACCAGAGTCTCATCGGGTTCCCTCCCGCCCGCCGCCGAGGCGGCGCAGCACCAGCACGTTGATCGCGGCGACGATCGCGATCAGGGCGAAGAGCAGCCAGGCGACGGCGGAGCCGTAGCCGAAGTTGTAGTGCGGCGCGAAGGCGTTCTCGAACATGTACATGGTCATCGTCTGCGACTCGCGCAGCGGGCCGCCGCGGATCGCGTTGGTGCCGGAGTTGAAGAGGCGGGGCTCGGTGAAGAGTTGGAGGCCGCCGATGGTGGAGATGATGACCACGAAGACGATCGTCGGCTTGAGCAGCGGGACGGTGATCGACCAGAACTGCCGGGCCCGGCCGGCCCCGTCGATCGCGGCGGACTCGTACAGGTCGCGCGGGATGGCCTGCATCGCGGCCAGGAAGATCAGCGCGTTGTAGCCGGTCCACCGCCAGTCGACCATGGTGGAGATGGCCACCCAGGAGGCGAGGCGGTTCGCCTTCCAGTCGATGGTGTCGATCCCGACCAGGTCGAGCAGCCAATTGATCATTCCGAACTCGCGGCCGAAGAGTACGCCGAAGACGATCGCCACCGCGGCGGTGGAGGTGACGTTCGGGACCAGCACCGCCATCCGCCATCCGGTCCGTCCGCGGAGCTGCCGGTTGAGCAGGTTGGCCAGCCAGAGCGCGAGGAGTAGCTGCGGCACCGTGGAGAGGACGAAGATGCCCAGGGTGTTGACCACCGAGTTCCAGAAGTCGGGGTCGGACATCAGCTGGCGGTAGTTCTGTGCCCCGACGAAGCTCGGACTCGCGCCGAGCAGGTCCCAGTCGTGCAGTGACACCCAGAGGGTGTAGCCCAGCGGGTAGAGGCCGAAGACGGCGAAGAGCAGGAAGAACGGGGCGATGTAGAGGTAGGGCGAGAACCGGGTGTCGAGCCGGGCGAGCCGGTGGCCCCGGTCCGGGTGGCTGCGCCGGGGCGCCGGTGCGGCCGGCGGCCGGGCGTCGAGCTGGACGGCCATGCCGTGGTCTCCTTTTCCGCCGTGCGGGCCGGTCCGGTGGTGCTCCGGGCCTGCCCGCACGGGCGACTCGGGCTACTTGGCGGCGGCCTTCTTCGCGTTGGTCACGGCGTCGGTCCAGCCCTGCTCGGGGCTGCGCTGCCCCAGGTCCACCGTGCGGACGGCGTTCTCCACCTCGGTGCGCACGGCCTGGTTCTTCGGGCCCATGTAGACCGGCTTCAGGCTCTTCGCGCCGGCGCTGAAGATCTTTCCGACGGGTGCGCCGGAGAAGTACGCGTTGGACGAGTCGGTGATCGCCGGGTCGTCGAGCGCCTGCGGCGAGGACGGCAGGGCGCCCTTGGCGTGGAACGCGCCGATCTGCCCCTTGGCGCTGGTCAGGAACTTCGCCAGTTCGATCGCCTCGGCCTGGTGCTTGCTCTGCTTCGGCACGGCGAGGAAGGAACCGCCCCAGTTGCCGCCGTTGCCGGGGACCTGCGCGATGTCCCACTTGCCCTTGGCGCCCTCGCCGGCGTTGCCCTCGATGACTCCGGTCATCCAGGACGGGCAGGCGATGGTGGCGAACTTCGACTGCTTGAAGGCGGCGACCCACTCCTCCGACCAGGAGCCGTACTTTCCGGACAGCCCGGAGTCGATGATGTCCATGGTGGTGTCGTACGCCTGCCGGACGGCCGGGTTGCTGTCCACGACCAGGTTGTCGCTGGTGTCGTAGTAGCTGTAGCCGGTGGTGTTCCCGGCGGTCTGCAGCAGGATGGTGTTGAAGGTGTTGGTCGCGCCGTCGAGGAACGACGCCCCGGTGTTCTTCGCGGTGAACTGCTCGCCGACCGCGATGTAGTCCTGCCACGTCGGCCAGAGCTTGGACACCTCGTCCCGCTCGGTGGGCAGGCCGGCCTTGGCGAACAGGTCCTTGCGGTAGCACATGGCGATGCCACCGACGTCGGTGCCGAGGCCGATGAGCTGCTTGCCGTCGGCGGTGAGGCCCTGGTTCCACTTCCACTCGAGGAAGTTGCCCCTGAGGTCGGCCGCGCCGTGGTCGAGCAGGTTGACGAAGTTCTGCGGATTGGCCTTGTACTCGACCAGCAACCCTTCCTCGATGGCGACCACGTCGCCCGCGCCCTTGCCGGCGGCGAGCCACTGGGTCAGCTTCGGTGAGTACTCGTCGAGGTTGCTGCCGGTGCCCCGCTCGACGATCTTCACGCCGGGGTGGCTGGCCATGTATTCCTTGTAGAGCGCCTCGTAACCGAACTGGCCGAAGACGTCCACGGTCAGGGTGATCGTTCCGTCGCCCGGGGCGTCGCCACCACCGCAGGCGGTGGCACCCAGCAGGGCGGTGGTGGCGAGCAGGGCGGCCAGGCGGCGGCGGGAAGAGATGCCCGTCATCGATGGGTTTCCTCTCAGGTCAATCGGGTGGTGGAGCGAAAGAACCTGCTGGTGAGCGAATCGCAGCCGGCGCCCGACCAGGACCATGAAGGCTGAGAGAGCGCTCTCACACCAGCGTGGTGGGTGCCTCGGCCGCTGTCAAGAGAGCGCTCTCAAACGGGTCTGGCAGCGGGTTGACCCGATCGACAGGCGAGCTAGGCAGGGCCGACGACAGAAGCGGCCGTTCCGCAACGGAACGGCCGCTTCTGTCGTCGAGCGGGGTCAGCCGACGCGAAGACCCGCCAGCAGGGCGCGGTCGCCGACCACCCCCAGGGTGTCGAAGCTGATCCGACCCCAGAGCGCGAGCAGTAGATCGCTCGCGGTGGCGCCGACCTGAACCCGGGCGTGGTGGTCCTCGTGCCCGAAGACCGTGGCGGTGTCGAGCAGGGCCACCCCGTCCCCGCGCAGCCGCAGGTACCACTCCTGGGCCACGTCGGTCGCGACCAACTGCACCACCCCGTGCCACTGGCCGGTCGTCGCCCGCCGCCCCGCGGGCAGCCAGGTGTCCAACACCTCGCCCACCCCGTCCGCGGCCAGCTTCGCCTCGATCGGATCGCCCGCGGCGATGGCGAGCTGGGCGTCCCAGCGGTGCACCGCCGTCTCGTGCGCCATCCGACGCAGCCAGAAGGCGGCCTTCTTCGGTTGGGGGGCCCAGTTCCAGGCCGGAGCCTCCGGGTCGAGGCTCTCGAAAAGGGTCATGAGCTGGTCGTACTCCTGCTGCCAGAGCTGCGGCGCGGTGAGCCCGGCAGGCAGTTGGGCGTCGTCCCGCCGCCCCGGCCGGGTCGCTTCGCCGGAGCCGGCGAAGGATCGTACCCAGTGGTAGATGCCGGCGAGGTGCAGCGTGAGATCGGCGACCGTCCAGCCCGGACAGGAGAGCACCGGTGTCTCGGGCGGGGCCTCGGCGACCGCCGAGGCGAACACCGGGCCGTCGGCCCGCAGCGCGCCGATCCAGAAGTCCTTCGTGCCGTGCAGTCTGCTCATCGCACTCCTCCCCGGGGGTGACCGGGCCACCAGTGGGTGCCGCGGCTGCCCCTCAGCCTAGGGTGAAAGACGTGTCTGACGTCTACGCCGAACCGACGACCGCCGCCGGACCCGCCGACCCGTCCGCCCTGGCGCGATACACCACGCTCCGCCTCGGTGGCCCCGCCGGCCGGCTGGAGACCGCCGTCAGTGCCGAGGAAATCGTACAAAAGGTTCAGGAAGCGCAGGGCCGGGACGATCAGGTCCTGATTCTCGCCGGTGGCAGCAACCTGGTGGTGGGTGACGAGGGCTTCCCCGGCACGGTCGTCCTGGTGCGGTCGCGTGGGCTGCGGGTGGTGGCGGAGGAGGCCGACACCCTCACCGTACGGGTCGAGGCCGGCGAACCCTGGGACGAGCTGGTCGCCGCCACCGTGGCCAACGGCTGGTCCGGGCTGGAATGCCTCTCCGGCATCCCCGGCTCGGCGGGTGCCACCCCGATCCAGAACGTCGGGGCGTACGGCCAGGAGGTCGCCGAGGTCATCGCCGGTGTCCTCGTGTACGACCGCCGCGACGGCGGGATCAGCCGGCTCGACGCCGCGGACTGCGGCTTCGCGTACCGGTCCAGCATCTTCAAGTACAGCGACCGGTGGGTGGTGCTCTCCGTCGACTTCCAGCTGCACCGCTCGCCGCTGTCCGGTCCGGTTCGCTACGCCGAACTGGCCCGGGCGCTCGGCGTCGAGGTGGGCGACCGGGTACCGCTGGCCGATGCCCGGGCGACCGTGCTGCGGCTGCGCGCCGGCAAGGGCATGGTGCTCGACGCCACCGACCCGGACACCTGGTCGGTCGGCTCGTTCTTCACCAACCCGGTGCTCGACCGGGGGGCGTACGAGTCGCTGCGGGAACGCGCCACGGAACTGGGGGAGCCACCCTCCTGGCCCTGCCCCGGTGACCTGGTCAAGGTCAGCGCCGCCTGGCTGATCGACAAGGCCGGCTTCGGCAAGGGCCACCCCGGGCCGGGCGGCACCGCGATCAGCGCCAAACACACCCTGGCGCTGACGAACCGCAGCGGGACCGCCCGGACCGCGGATCTGGTCGCCCTGGCCCGCGAGATCCGCGACGGCGTCCAGCGGCGTTTCGGCGTCCCACTGCACCCCGAGCCCGTTCTCGTCAACTGCCACCTCTGATCACCCACCGAGCCGGCCGGGCCCGGTGGGTCAGG
>NZ_SMJY01000074.1:0-25064 GCF_004348355.1 Micromonospora sp. KC721
GCTCCGGGCGTACCTGCGGGGGGTGGGCGACCGGCGCGGGGCCGGCGGCCGCCGACGGCAGCTCCACGCCACCCAGGGTGAGCCGGCGTTCCATCCGTTCCAGCCGCTGGAGCAGCCCGCCGGTCGAGTCGTCCACGCCGGGCAGCATCATCCGGGCGCAGATCAGCTCCAGCAGCAGCCGGGGAGCGGTGGTGCCGCGCATCTCGACCAGACCGTTGTGCACGATGTCGGCGCACCGCGACAGGGTGCCCGGGCCGAGCTGCTGGGCCTGGGCGGCCATCCGCTCGATCTGGTCGGCGGGGCCGTCGATCAGGCCCTTCGCGGCGGCGTCCGGCACCTGCTGGAGCACGATCAGGTCGCGCAGCCGTTCCAGCAGATCGGCGGCGAACCGGCGCGGATCGTGACCGGCCTCGGCCACCCGGTCGACGGTGGCGTACGCCGCCGCGCCGTCCCCCGCCGCCAGCGCGTCGCACATCTCGTCGATCAGCGCCGAGTCGGTGACGCCGAGCAGCGCGGCGGCCCGCGCGTAGCTGACCCCCTCCGGGCCGGCGCCCGCGATGAGCTGGTCGAGTACGGAGAGGCTGTCCCGGGCGCTGCCGCCGCCGGCACGGACCACGAGGGGGAAGACGGCCGGCTCGACCCGGACCCCCTCGGCCTCGCAGAGCTGCTCCAGGTAGGGGCGCAGCACCTTCGGCGGAATCAGCCGGAACGGGTAGTGGTGGGTCCGCGACTTGATCGTGCCGAGGACCTTCTCCGGCTCGGTGGTGGCGAAGATGAACTTGACGTACTCCGGCGGCTCCTCGACCAGCTTGAGCAGGGCGTTGAAGCCGGCCGACGAGACCATGTGCGCCTCGTCGATGACATAGATCTTGAAGCGGCTCCGGGCCGGCGCGAAGATCGCCTTCTCGCGGAGTTCCCGGGCGTCGTCGACGCCGCCGTGGCTGGCCGCGTCGATCTCCAGCACGTCGATCGAGCCACCGTCGGTGGTCAGTTCCCGGCACGACTCGCACTGCCCGCACGGCTCCGGGGTGGGCCCCTGCTCACAGTTCAGTGAGCGGGCCAGGATGCGGGCACTGGAGGTCTTGCCACAGCCGCGCGGGCCGGAGAAAAGGTAGGCGTGGTTGAGCCGACCGCTGCGCAGCGCCTGCGACAGCGGCTCGGTGACGTGCTCCTGACCGATGACCTCGGCGAAGGTGCGCGGCCGGTACTTGCGGTAAAGGGCCAGTGCCACCCGTACCGCCTCCTCTCGACCGAGCCATTCTGCGCCGGTCGGGCGCAGCTGACCACCCACCACCCCGCCCGAACTCGGAGCTCGCCGGGAGCCCCGCGTCGTTTGCGGCATCCTGGGGGTATCCGGGTGCTCGGACACCGCAAGATGCCGCAGACCGCGAGGACGCGGCCAAGACCTGGCCCGGGACAGGGCCTCGGCGCGCAAGACAGAAAGGCCCCCCGTGCACCCGTCAGAGCCCGCTTATCCTTGCTGCCTTCCGGCCCTGGGGAGGTTCACGAGATGCACGCCGCACGGGGGGTACCGCCAACCCTACCCGACGCGCGGTCGATCTTCAGGGGGTGGTGGGGTGGCCGGCCCGACGGCGACCTGTATCCTGGCTCGCGGAGGATTCGCCTAGAGGCCTAGGGCGCACGCTTGGAAAGCGTGTTGGGTTAACACCCTCACGAGTTCGAATCTCGTATCCTCCGCTCGCCTGAGCAGGGAAAACGACAGGGCCGGCCCCCACGGGGACCGGCCCTGAATCGTCTCTGCGGTCGCTCTGGTCCCAGTGGATCCAGGCCCGGGCACGCCCACCCGGCCTCCCCGGCACCGTCGGGAACGGGCGCGGCCGTGTGTGCGGGCGGCAGCACTGCCACTCGCGGCCCACCGGAACCAGCGGGTCGAGCGTCAGCGGGGCGGGCTCAATTTCTCCTCAAGAGAAGCGGCACTCCGATGACCAGCGACGGCCACGCCGGCATAATCCCCTCTCTTCGGCGCCCTAATGAAGGAGAGACGCGTGCAGGTACTTCTGGTGGGAATCTTGCGGTCCAGGCTCGGCTTTCGCGCCGGGGCTCTCGCCCTTGTGGCGACGATCATGGCTGTTTTCGCCGCGCCGACACCGAGCATGGCCGCCGATGACGACTACCTCGACGTGTGCGGTTATTCGTCAGTGTCCTGTCAGACCGGAGTCAAGGTCGCAGGGCCGGTCGGCGAATGCCTCATGACGACCGCCTACTACCACTCCACCATCGTTTGCGTCGACTACAGCGGCGACTACGTCTACGTCAAGGACAACGACGCCGACAGCTACTCGGGGCTGGCGTACATCTGGAGCCAGTACGGCGTCGCCGACCGGTACTGCCGCAACACCCATGGAAACGGCACCTGGGCCAGGTGCAACTTCGACTGGAGCGAGGACGGCACCAAGCGGGTACGCGGCGGCGTCCGCTACAGCCACAACTCGTGGGCGGCCGGGCACCTGTGGGAGTTCTCCGGCAAGTGACCGTGTTGGCTGATCCTCGGGCTGAGCATCGCCGGGCTCGTGGTGGCCGCCGCCACGGTCCGCGTAACCCGACCCGGCGAGCGGCCGCCACAGCAGCCTGCGGTGGCGAACCGAGGGAGTTTCACGCAACGACGACGACGGCCGGGGCCGCTCTGGACAGGGCGGCCCCGGGCCGTACGGCGGCACCAGAATCGGCTGGTGCGCCGCCCGAGATCGCGGCGATACCGGGCGCGTGGGAGAACGTGGCTACGTGGTCGGGGAGCCGAACCCGCGGCAGCCGTTCACGCTGGTGATCTCCCCACGTCGACCGAGGCCATGGCCCGCTGGTCCCGGTGGGGACCGGTGGCGCACGTCGAGGCGGTGTTCGCCGTCGCGAGGGCGTCGGCGTGACGTCGATCCCCTTCCGGCTGCGACCCCTCGGCGATCCGCAGCGCCTCGACCAACTGCCGGTACAGCTCGTCGGCGGCGAGCAGTTCGGCGTGGGTGCCGCGGGCGCGGACCCGGCCCGACTCCATGACCACGATCGTGCCGGCGTCGAGGACGGTGGAGAGGCGATGGGCGATGGTGACGACGGCTCCACGGTGGGCGCGGTCGCGAATGCAGTCCTGCAGCGCCGCCTCGGTCAACCCGTCGACCTGGGCCGTCGCCTCGTCGAGCAGCAGCAGCTCCGGCGTACGCAGGATGGCCCGGGCCAGGGCGATGCGCTGGCGCTGCCCGCCGGACACCTCGCTGGACTCCAGCGAGGTGTCCAGCCCGTCGGGAAGTGAGTCGATCTTGTCGTCCAGCCGCACGGCCTCGAGTACGGCCCGTAGTTCGGCGTCCGTGGCGTCGGGATGGGTGAACAGCAGGTTGTCCCGGATCGTTCCGGGGACGATGGGCGTCTCCTGTTCCACGTACGCCAGCCGTGCCCGGATCTCCCCGTGCGTGTACGTGTGGTACGGGCGGCCGTCGAGGACCAGCTCGCCCTCTTGCGGCTCGAGGAAGCGGAGGATGAGCGAGAACAGGGTGGTCTTGCCGGCTCCGGAGGGCCCGACGATCGCGACGTGTCCCCGTCGGGGAATCTCCAGGTCGATATCTCGGACGGCCGGCACGGTGCCGGGCGCGTACGTCGCGGTGACACCGCGGAGGACGAGCAGCGGCCCATCGTCGGCCTGGTCGCCGCCGCGCGGGCTGGCGTGCCGGGGCTGCGACCGCTCGGCGTCGATGGCCTGGACCTGACGGATCCGCGCGGCGGCGGCGACGCCGGACTGCAGCGCGGTGAGGTTCTGGGTGAGTTCGCCGATCGGACCCATCAGCTGGAACGCGTAGAGCAGGAAGGCGATGAGGCTGGAGATGTCGATCAGCCCGCGTTCGGCGCGCCAGGCACCGATACCGAGGATCACGATGATGGCCAACTGGATACCGGTCCAGGAGACCGTCCAGACGGTGGCGCCACGCCGGGCGGCCCGAACGCCGTGCGCGGCGGACTCCCGGGCGTGACTGATGATCCGGTCGCCCTGACGGGTCTCCGCGCGACTGGCCTTGACGGTGCGAACGGCCCGTAGGGCTGCCTCGAGCGTGCCCCCCAGTCGACCGACCGAATCCTGAGCCGCCTCCTCGGCGCGTCCGATCGACGGCAGGAGCGCGGCCATGAGCGCGCCGACGACGATCACCGCGGTGATCGTGCAGCCCAGCAGCACCAGATCGAGCACGCCCATCAGCACGAGCGTCCCGATCAGGGCCAGGGCACCGTTGACCAGTCCGATGACGCTTGAGGACGCGGCGTGCAGCAACCCGGTGTCGGAGGTGACCCGGGTGACGAGTTCCCCGGTCGGTCGAGCCGTGAGCGCGCTGACGGTCGCGGCGAAATAGCGGCGGATCATCGAGGTGCGGGCGTCGAGGACCACCCGTTCGGCGAGGGCTCCGAGCAGGATCCACTGCCACAGGGTGATCCCGGCGCCGACCACGACCAGGGCCACCAGGGTGGCGATGGGTTTCGTCAGCGCAGCCGAGCCGCCGAGGGAGTCGAGCACCCACTTCGTGGCCATGGGCGTGGCCAGGCTGGCGGCGTTGGCGAGGAGTCCGAGCAGCAGCCCGAGCAGCAGCACGCGCCAGTGCGGCGCGAGGAAGGTGGCCAGAGTCCGGAGCTTGGGAAGCACGTCGCGTGGTTTCGGGTCACTCATGCGCTTTAGTGGAACATGCATGTTCCATAAGGGTCAACTCGGTTACCGTACTCGTATCCTGGGCGGGTGACGGACACGCAGGAGAGCGGCACCCGGACCCGGACCCGGCAGGCGATCATCGACGCCGCGATCGAGATGCTCGGACAGGACCCGAGCGCGACGCTCGGTGAGATCGCCACGGCGGCCAACGTCGGGCGCACCACCCTGCACCGCTACTTTCCCGAGCGGTCCGACCTGTTGACGGCCCTCAGCGCCGAAGGGACGACCAGACTCAACCGAGCCACCGACAACGCCCGGCTCGACGAGGGCACGGGTGCCGACGCGCTACGGCGGCTCTGCCACGAGTACTTCGAACTCGGCAGCCTGCTCTCGCTGATCTTCAGCGAGCCTCAGCTGATCGATGACGCCGACTGGTCGGAGCAGGGCGCCTGCGACCCGAGGCTGAGCGCCCTCGTGGAGCGCGGGCACCACGACGGGACGATCGACCCGGAACTGCCCGCCACCTGGATACAGAGCGTGCTGTGGTCCCAGCTCTACGCGGGATGGAGCTACCTCGCGGACACCCGCATCTCCCGGCACGAGGCGCTGCGCCTCGTCGTTCGCACGCTCAGCGGCGCCATCGCACCCAAGAGCTGACACGAGCAGGAAGGTTGGCCAAGTCATGACGGACACCGTCGTACACATGTTCTATCCACAGGCTGTGGACGCCGGGTGACTTACGAACTCAGCGCGGTCGTCGCGGACGCCGAACTGCTGCGCGAGGAGACCCGCGAGCTGGACCACGCGGTCCTCGGCGCACTGCGCCAGGATTTCGCGCTGCTACCGATGACCCCGCAGCTGGTGGCGGAACTGACCGGCACACCGTCGGACTACGCGGTCGGGGAGCCGGACGCGCGGCAGCCGTTCACGCTGGTGCTCTCCCCCGCGTTGACCGAGACCCTGGCCCGCTGGTCCCGACGGGGACCGGTGGCGTACGTCGAGGCGGAGTTCGCCGGCGGCGTCGGCCACCAGGCGGCGGTGGTGTGGCTCGGCGGCGTACGGTCCTGGGGGCCGCGCTTCGACGCCGTGTTCGACGGTCCGCGCCAGCACTGGCCGATCAACGCCGCCCTGGTGGAGCTGGGCGCGGAGCCCGGCCCGTGGATCGACCCCTTCGCCGAGCTGGGGCTGCACGTCGAGCGGGACACCGCCGGTTGGCTGGCCCACGGGCGGCGCGGGCTGAGTGTCGACTACTGGGACGAGTTGGCCGAGGAGTGGGAGGAGCAGGAATCCGCCGTCGGCCAGCAACCAGACCGCCCCCGGTCCGTTGGGGACTGGGGGATTCCATGAAATTGCGACAATTCGGCTTCATTGCCGCACTGATGATCGCTGCCTCGATCGCCGGCAGCGGCTCCGTACCGACCCACCGGGCAGCCGAACCCGAACCGGCCGGCACGGTCACGGTGGTCGACCTCGACGGGCTGCCCGAGGTCGACTTCGGCGACACCGAGAACGAACTCACCCGGCGGGGTGTCCTGCGCACCGACGTCGACGCGTGCGGCCCCGCGCTGACCGACCACGAGACGGTCACCCCGATCTTCGTCGACGACCGGCTGGTGCTGCTCTGGGTCGGCGACCCGGTGCGTACCCCGGAAGGGGTGGCCGCCGGCACCCCCCTCACCGAGGTGCGCCACCGCTACCCGAACGCGCGGCACCTCGACGCGCCACCCGGGAGGTACCGGTTCGACGGCCTGCTCGCCCGGGACGGCGACCGGGCGTACCTCTTCCTGCATGACGGCCGGACGGTCCGCAAGGTCATCGCCGGGTACGCCGACTGGGCGCAACGTGCCTTCGAGGAAGGCCACGGCCCCTGCTGACGGCAGGCGCGCACGGCGGCGGCACGCACCCGACGGCCAAGGCGCGGACCTGAGCCGGAGGGGAGCCACCTCGTCGGGGCCCAGCGGTCACCTGACGAGGCGCTTCTGGTGGTGAACGGTGCGCAGACCGAACGCGTTGGTCCGTCCCCAGCGACCCGGCAGGTCGAGCAGCTCGATGCGTTGGATGGCGGGCGGCAGGACCGGGTCGGTGGCCAGGTGGTTCTCGTGCGGTTCGAGGCCGAGCATGGTACGCAGGAACAACAGCGGGGCCCCGGCGGACCAGCCCTGCGGGCTGCACGCCGTGGGGTACTCGACCGGGTAGTTGGTCAGCGCCCGGTCGTAGCCGGCGAAAGCCTCGGGCAGCCGGCCGTGGAAGTAGGCAGAGGCCTCGATGACGGCTTCGGCGACCCGGGCCGCCTCCTCCCGGAAGCCGTAACGCCGCAGCCCCCACGCGATGATCGAGTTGTCGAACGGCCAGACGGTGCCGACGTGGTAACCGACCGGGTTGTACCGGGCCTCGGTGTCGGCGAGGGTGCGTATCCCCCACCCGGAGAACATGTGCGGGCTGAGCAGGTGCTGAGCGACCTTCTTCGCCCGGGAGGGCTCCACGATGCCACTCCACAGCAGGTGGCCGATGTTGGAGGCGAGAGCGTCGACGGGCTGCCCGTCGGGGTCGAGGGCCAGCGCGAAGTACTCCCGGTCGGGAAGCCAGAAGTCGCGGTTGAACCGTTCCTTGAGCTCGGCGGCCTGCTGTTCGAGCCGGTCGGCGTAGGCCGGATCGTTCCAGATCTCGCGGGCCAGCCGGGCGCCGCGCATCTTGGCGTCATAGGCGTAGCCCTGGAGTTCACAGGTGGCGCGCGGTGGCCGGGGCAGCCGGCCGTCGTGGTACGAGATCCCGTCCCAGGAGTCCTTCCAGCACTGGTTCTCCAACCCGTTGCGGGTGTTGCGCCGGAAGTAGGACAGGTAGCCGTTGCCGAGCAGGTCACCGTACTCGTCGATCCAGTCCAGCGCCTTGCGCGCGTTCGGCTCCAGCCTACGGATCAACGTGGAGTCCCCGGTCCACCGCTCATACTCGTCCATCAGGATCACGAACAGCGGGGTGGCGTCCGCCGACCCGTAGTACGGCGTGTGCGGCTGCTCCTCGAAGGCGGCGGACTCCCCGTAGCGGAACTCGTGCAGAATCTTCCCCGGCTCCTCCTCCTCGAAGTCGTCCAAGGTCACCCCTTGGAGGAGAGCCAGCAGGCGCAGCACCGGTGGAGTCAGCTGCGGGGCGAAGGGCAGCGCCTGGAGGCAGATGAACATGCTGTCCCGGCCGAAGATGGTCATGAACCAGGGCAGGCCGGCCGTCGGCAGGGGAGACGACGGGTTGGTCAGTGACGCGTACCGCATGGCGGCCAGGTCGATCAGGCTCCGCTCGTACGCCGTCTGGAGCGGCTCGTAGTCGCAGATCAGCGTCGGGGTCTGCTTGAGCCAGTGATCCAGGTCCTCCCGCAGTTTCGGTCTGCTCCTGCGGCGGTACGCGGCCCAGATCGTCTCGTCCTCCGCTTCGAGGGATTCCTGGATGACCGGCTGCACGTTCAACTGGGTACGCCAGGCCGACCGCGGCTCCAGCCGGATGTCGAAGGTCATCCCCGTGTCGTCGACCTCGGCCTCCTCCGTGCTGGAGATGATCGTGTCGCGTCGGAAGCCGCCCCGCTCGTAGCGCAGGCACAGCCGGCCTCCCTCCTGGCGTACCGAGGTCAACCCGCTCTTGTCCCGTACGTCCTTGATCTCGAACAGATCGGCGAAGTCGCTGCCCATCTCCACCCGGAGCCGAAAGTGGGCCGGTTCGAGGCCGTGGTTCAGGACCGTCAGCCGTTCGGTGAAGTCCTTGCAGATCGACTGTTCCCGGATCACCGAGACCTTCGCGTCGACGTAGTGCGTCGGTTCGCCGGGGACCAGGAAGAAGTGCCGCTCGAAATACTGCAGGTCATCCCGGGACAGCACGCTGAGTCGCTCACCGTTGAGACTCAGCTGCCAGGTCGAGAGGAAACGCGTGTCGAACGAGAACAAACCGGTCGGGTAAACCCGCGAGGGAGTGACGTCACCCTGCTCGTTGGTGACGATGAACGTATTACCGTCCAGAATGCTCACGGTTTTCTCGATCACGTTTCGCACCTTCCTTGCGCACGAAATCTCGCGGATGATGCGCCATCGGGGGTCCGGGAAACAGGATCCGCCCGAACGCGTCGGCCAACCTCAGATCGCCCTCGACGATCAGGTCGGCCCGGAAGACGGCCGGACTGAACTTCGTTTCACCCCTGGCCATCAGGTCGAGTACGGAACGATCACCACAGAGGACCGCCTTCACCTCACCACCGGTTGTCGAGACCTGGGCCTTCCCCTTCTTCAACGTGATGAACCATTGCTCGACCTTCCCGTCATCCTGGATGTCGAGGCGGATGGTGCCCTCCGCCCAGGCAGGCAGCTCCTTGAGGCCGGGATTCTGGTTCCGGCCCAGCTTGTCGAGGAGTTCGGCAACCGACCCGGTCATCCACCCGCCCCTCCCACGGCTCACGTCACCCGGACGTTAGGAACGTGCGGGGTGACGGGGCCTCACCCGGGAAGAATGAGAACGGCGGGGACCGCCGATTCACCCGGTCGAGGTGATCCGGACCCGCGCGGTGACTGCCAGGATGCGGCTATGGAGCGTAGGAGCACGGCCATCGCCGAACGAGAGACCGAACGCGGCCTGCCACCCGGACAGCTCTTCATCGACGGTGGCTGGCGCGACGCCGCCGAGGGGAGGCGACGGGACGTCATCGACCCGGCCAACGATCAGGTCGTCACCACGGTGGCGGAGGCGGGTGAGCAGGATGTCGACGCCGCGGTCGACGCGGCCCGGCGCGCGTACGACGAAGGGCCCTGGCCCCGGATGAGCGGTCGGGAACGCGGCGCCCTGCTGCTCAGGGTGGCCGCCCTGCTGGAGGAGCACCGGGATGAGTTCGCGCGGCTGGAGAGCCTGCACACGGGCAAGCCCCTGATGATCGCGCGTACCGTCGATCTTCGCGACACCATCGACCACTTCACCTACTACGGTGGCCTGGCCGACCAGATCGAGGGCGCGACGCGCAGCATCCGGACTCCCGGGTTCGCCTACACGCTGAAGGAGCCGCTGGGCGTCGTCGGGGCGATCACGCCGTACAACTTCCCGCTGATCCTGTCCACGACGAAGATCGCGCCAGCTCTGGCGGCGGGCAACACGGTGGTGCACAAACCGGCCGCCGAATGCCCGCTGACCGCGTTGCGGCTGGCGGAACTGTGCACCGAGGCCGGCCTGCCCGCCGGGGTGCTCAACGTGGTGACCGGCGGAAAGGACGCCGGAGCCGCCCTGAGCCGGCACCCCGGCGTAGACAAGATCGCCTTCACCGGGTCGACGCGGGTGGGTGCCAGCATCGCGGCGGCGGCCGCGGCGACGGTCACGCCCACCACGATGGAACTCGGCGGCAAGGCGGCCCACATCATCTTCGACGACGCCGACATCACCGCCGCCGTCGACGCCGTGGTGCCCGGCTTCGTGTTCAACTCCGGCCAGTTCTGCATGGCCGGCTCCCGCCTGCTCGTCCAACGCTCGTGTTACGACAGCGTGCTCGCCAGGCTCCGCGACGCGGTGGCGCGGGTTCCGGTCGGCGATCCGTGCGACCCCCACACCATCGTCGGGCCGCTGGCCACGAAGCAGCGCCTGGAGAGCGTGGAACACTACCTCGCCCTCGGCGAAGGCCGGATCGTCATCGGCGGCCACCGCATCGACCGCAACGGCGGTCACTACTTCGCCCCGACCGTGGTAGCCGACGTACCCCACGACGCTCGCATCGTCCAGGAGGAGGTCTTCGGCCCGGTGCTGACCGTCCAACCGTTCGACACCGAGGACGAGGCGGTCCGGCTCGCCAACGGGACGCGGTACGGGCTCGCCGCAGGCCTGCACACCCGGGACGTCGCCCGTGCCCACCGGATCGCCGGCCGGCTACGCTCCGGCATCGTCTGGATCAACTCCTGGGCGGTGCTGGACTCCGCCCTGCCCTTCGGCGGGTACAAGCAGTCCGGGTACGGCCGGGAGCACGGCCCAGAGGCGCTGGACGCCTACCTGCAGGTCAAGTCGGTCTTCGTACCCACCTCCGCTGACGAGGACTGAACCCCGGATGCGACAACGCCCGGCCGGTCCTCGCGGACCTGCCGGGCGTTGCGTTTCGTGAGCGGTGGCGGCGGGATTTGAACCCGCGGAGGGCGTAAACCCTCACACGCTTTCGAGGCGTGCTCCTTAGGCCACTCGGACACGCCACCGCCGAGTAGGGTACATGACCCAGGGTGCGGGTGCCGAACCGGTGTCACCGAGGCCGGCCTGGCAGGATCTTCACCATGAGTACGCACATCGGCGCGAAGCCGGGAGAGATCGCCGAGCGGGTCCTGATGCCGGGCGACCCGCTGCGGGCCAAGTGGATCGCGGAGACCTACCTCGAGGACGCCACGTGCTACTCGACGGTGCGGGGGATGCTGGGCTTCACCGGCCGGTGGAACGGCGTGCCGGTGTCGGTCCAGGGTTCCGGCATGGGCATGCCGTCGGCCTCCATCTACGCCCACGAGCTGATCAACGAGTACGGCGTGAAGACGCTGATCCGGGTCGGCTCCTGTGGGGCCCTCGCCGAGGATCTCCGGCTGCGTGACGTGGTCGCGGCGATCGGCTCGTCAACCGACTCGAACATGAACCGGGTACGGTTCGACGGCCTGGTCGACTACGCCCCGGTGGCCGATTTCGGGCTGCTGCGTACCTCGGTCGACGTGGCGCAGCGGCGGGGGATCACGGTGCGGGTCGGTTCGGTCCTGGCGGCGGACGCCTTCTACACGGACCGGCCGGATCTCTACGACACCCTCGCCGACTACGGCGTGCTGGCCGTCGAGATGGAGTCCGCGGCGCTCTACACGATCGCGGCCCGGTTCCGGGCGCGGGCGTTGACCATCCTGACCGTCAGCGACCACATCAAGACCGGTGAGAAGACCACGTCGCAGGAGCGCGAGCAGACCTTCGGCCAGATGGTCGAGATCGCGCTGGACACGGTCATCGCCTGAACGACCACCATGCCGCCCCACCGTCGCATGGGACGGTGGGGCGGCTGCGTTGTGGGGTGACGACGCTCACCCCAGAAAACTATACGACCGGTCGTGCTTATTTATTAGCCTCTGCCCATGACAGTCGACGGACGCCTCGCGCGGGGCGATCGGGCCCGCAGCGCCGCGCTGGACGCCGCCGTGGTGCTGGCCACCGAGGTAGGGCTGGACGGGCTCTCCCTGGCCCGCCTCGCCGACACCCTCGGCGTCAGCAAGTCCGGCCTCTTCGCGCACTGGCGGTCCAAGGAGGCACTCCAGCTCGCCACCGTCGACCGGGCCGTCGAGCAGTGGCAGGAGCGGATCGTCGAACCAGGCCTGCACGCCCCGGCCGGCGTACGGCGGCTGTGGGCGCTGCACCAGGCCCGGATCGACTTCTACGCCGCCCACGTGCTTCCCGGCGGCTGCTTCTTCGCCAGCACGGACTTCGAGTACAACGCCCGCCCCGGCCCGGTCCGGGACCGGCTCGCCGAGGTCTTCGCCCGGTGGGCCGCATTCCTCGAACGGCTCGTCCGGGAGGCTGTGGACGCCGGCGAACTTCCCGCCGACACCGACGTGCCGCTGTTGGCCTACGAGATCGACGCGCTGGGGATCGCCGCCGCGATGCGCTCACGGCTGGTGGACCCCGATGCCGCCTACCGGCACGCCCGCCAGGGACTGCTGAACCGTCTCCGGGCACTGTGCCCGGATCCCACCCTGCTACCGGAAGGTCTCTCGTGACCCACACCGCCATCGACCCGCGCGCCGACTCGTTCGGTCACGTCGAGCACGTCACCGTGCACTTCGACGACCTCGACGCCGTCGGCATCCTGCACAACGCCCGGTACGCGGTGCTGCTGGAACGCGCGCTGACCCCGTACTGGGCCGCCCGAGGGATCTCCTTCCAGCGCGGATCGGCCAGCGCCCCCGACGTGTTCCACGCGGTCCGCGAGTTCGCCATCACCTTCCGGGCCCCGATCACGGGGATCGGGCCGGTGGCGGTGCACTTCTGGCTCGAACACTTCGGCACCAGCAGTGCCGAGTACGGCTTCCAGTTCCGTTCGGCGGACGGCCGCACGGTGCACGCCGAGGGCCGGCGGGCGATCGTCCGGCTCGATCCGGCGACCCTGCGGCCCACCGCGTGGACCGACGCCGCCCGCGCGGTCGCCGCGACCCTGCTGCGTCCCGCCACGACCCCGGCCTGAGCGTCGCCGATCGGTCGTCCCGTGCGGGAAGGCCGGCGCGGGAAGGCCGGCGCGGCGCGGTCAGCGGAAGAAGGCGCGCAGGATGGCGGCGTTCTCGGCTTCCAGGATGCCGCCATGGACCTCCGGGCGGTGGTTGAGCCGGCGGTCGCGCAGCACGTCCCAGCGCGAGCCGGCGGCGCCCGTCTTGGGCTCCCAGGCACCGAAGACCACCGTGGAAACCCGGGCCAGCACCAGGGCACCCGCGCACATCGTGCACGGCTCCAGGGTCACCACCAGAGTGCAGCCGTCCAACCGCCACCGACCCAACCGCCCGGCGGCCCGGCGTAGCGCCAGCACCTCGGCGTGCGCGGTCGGGTCTCCGGTCAGCTCCCGCTCGTTGCGCCCGACGGCGATTTCGGTGCCGTCCGGGCCGTAGACCACCGCCCCCACCGGCACGTCGTCGGCGGGCATGCCGCCCGCCGTCGGGGCGGCATGCCCAGCGCCCGGCTCCGGGCCGGTGACCGCGATCTCCAGCGCCCGGCGCATCCACAGCTCGTGCCGCTGCCGGCGGCCCGTCCCGCCCGGCTCGGCCAGCCCCTCGTGGGCACCGGGGCCGGCCCGGCGGATCGCGCCCGGGGTCGGCTGTCCGGGGCGTACGGTCTCCAGGGCCGGGTCGGTGGCGTCGGCCGGCTCGGCGGCGCCGGCCAGCGGCGACCCGCCGCCGGGCAGGGCCGGCCCGTCCGAGGCGGACGACTCAGACCTCACGCAGTTCCTCGACCGTGTCGACGCAGCCCAGCACCAGGCACACCTCGGCGGTGACGTCGGCCGGGAGCATCCCCTCGTGGGCGCAGAGCCGTAGCAGCTTCTGGGCGGGGATGCCCAGGTCGGCGAGGATGTCGGCGTCACCGACCGGATCGGCTTCCGGGTCCACCGCGGGCTGTTCGCTCTCCTCGCCGCCGGCGGCGGCGGCCGGCCGGGGCTCGTCGACCTCCTCCAGGCCGGTGACCGAGGTCTTGAGGTCACCGACGAGCAGCGCGCCCAGCCGGGACTCCTCGGCGTACGCGGAGTCGGAGCCGAAGATCCGCAGGTCCTCACCCTCGTCGAGGCGCAGGATCACCAGATACGTGTCGTCGGCCTCGACGAAGAGCAGGGAGAGGTCGGCGTCCGGCTCGACGTCGCGCAGCCGCTCGGCGACCTCGTCGACGTCCGTGGCACCCCGTAGGTTGACCTCGGAGGCGGTCCAGCCGCCGTCGACGCGCACCACGGCGGCAGCGAAGTACGACACGGTTCCCCCAATTGACCTCGGCACAGCTCGCCGACTCGTTACGCGTGCACGTTAACCGGTCGGGTCGGCAGGCGACCGGTCAACGCCCCGAAGGGCCGGCCATTCCTGCGAAAGTCGGCTCAGCCGGCGACGCGGCGCCGGGTGGCGATCAGCTGCCGCAGCCGTTCTGTCCGCTCCCGCTGCGGCCGCTCCCGCTGTCGTACCGCGCGGGCTCCCGCCAACTCGGCGAGAATCTGCAGGCGGCGACGGCTACGCTCAGGGTCGAGCCGCGGGGTGGTCCAGGCCATACCGGAAAGCGTCCCCAGTCACAGCCGGTACGTCAAGATGGTGTTCGAAACGCGGTTGATTACCTACCGTCCGTCACCACATCGGCCAGTCGGAACTGGTGGCCCAGCGCGTGACGACGACCGCGAACGCGATGCTCCAGCCACCGGCGGTGACGATCGCCACGCCGGTGGCCACGCCCCGGTCGCCGTACCGGGCCAGCACCAGCGCGGCGGCCCAGGCGAGCCCGCCGGCGATCACCGTCCACCACGCGTACCCGGGCACGTCCCGACCGAGGAGGCCGAAGAGCAGCAGCCAGGCGGCGGTGAGAGCGGCACCGGCGGCGACCCCGCCGCCGGTCACCGGGTGCGGTTCACGCCAGACCGGCCGGCGCGGCGGCCCGGAGGGAAACAGCCCCGAGGGGGTACGGGCCAGGAACCGGCCGGCCGCCGGCTCGACCGGGTACGCGGGCTGACCGTCGTCCACCGTCACTGCTCCCGTCCGCGGGCCCCGGATCAGTCTCGGGGCACCGTCCCACGGTAGCGGTCTGTCAGGATGATCGGATGTCGTCGCCACTGTCCGACCGTCGTCGCGTGCGTCCGGCGTACCCGGTCCTGCTGCTGCTCGCCCCGGCTCTGCTGGCCGGTTGCGCGAGCGAGCGACCGGCCCCGCCGCCGGGCGCGGTGTGGGACGCGCCGAGTGTGACGGCGACGGCCGGGCAGCCGGTCCCGTCGACGACGCTCCCGGCGGTGGGGTCCGCCTCGCCCGCGCCGACGCGGGAGCCGGCGCGGCGGGTTTTCCCGGTACGCGCGGCGAAGGTGGCCTACCACCCGACCCACGCGACGTACCCGGGCACCGACATCTTCGCCGACTGCGGGGAGCCGGTGGTGGCGGTGACCGACGGGACGATCCTGGAGGTGAGCCGGGTCGACCGGTTCGACCGGCGGGGGCCGCGCGGGCCGCACAACGGCGGCCTGTCGGTGTCGCTGCTCGGCGACGACGGGGTGCGCTACTACGGTTCGCACCTGAGCGCGATCAGCGCGGGTGTGGACGCGGGGGTGCGGGTGCGGGCCGGTCAGCAGCTCGGCACGGTGGGCCGGACCGGCAACGCGAACAACGTCTGCCACCTTCACTTCGGCCTGTCGCCGAAGTGCACCGGCCACGACGACTGGTGGATCCGGCGCGGCGTGGTCTGGCCGGCGAGGTACCTGGACTCGTGGCGCGCGGGTGGCAACCGGTCGCCGGTGGCGGAGGTGACCGCCTGGGAGCGCGAACATGGCTGCCCGGAGGCACCGGGCAGCAACTGAGGCGGGGCGCGGCGGATCGCGCCATCTGCTCGACGCATTGACGGAAGTCGCAGGCTGGATTAACGTCCGCGTCACAGAGAGCGCTCTCTCAGCTAACAAAAATCCTCATACACCGACGAAACATCGCCAACCGTCCCGTCGGTTCCGTGTGCTGGAGGCACCATGACACCTCCCGTCCCACACCGCCGGGCCCTCTGGGCCCTCGCCACCACCACCGCCCTCGCCATCCTCACCGGCGGCCTCACCGCCACCGCCACCACCGCCGAAGCCGCCGCCGTCGGCGCGGGCAGCTACACCACCGACCGGGTCGGGCCGCTGCCGGCCGGCTGCGGCGACCTGTCCACCAACCCGCGACGGTTCGCCACCGCCAACGCCCCGGCCGGGCCGATCCCCACCAACGACTGGTGGTCGTCGCTGCTGTGGAAGAAGACCAACTGCGCGTACAGCGAGCCGCTGCACGCGCACCCGCTGTCGTACCGGACCTTCGGCGACGGGCTCGGCTTCTCGGCCACCTCCACCCCCACCGTCACCGGCACCGCCACCGGCGTCGGCGAGTACCGGTACGCGTACGCCGAGGACTTCCGCGTCGGGGTGGCCGGGCTCGGCGCCCCCGTCGTCGAGGTCGACGACTGGACCGACTGGACGGTCAGCCCGTACTGGAGCGACGGCACCCGCACCATGCGCGCCACCATCGGACACGGCCTGCCGTTCACCTACTTCCAGACCAGCGGCGGGCAGGCCACCATCAACCCGACCGCCGGCACCCCCACGATCTGGTCACAGAGCGGACCCACCATCGGGTTCCGCGTCAACGGCCACGACTACGTCGCCTACGCCCCGACCGGCGCCACCTGGACCGTCACGGGGGGACGGATCACCTCCACCCTGGCCGGCAAGGGCTACTTCTCGATCGCCCTACTGCCCACCACGGCGAACACCGACACGCGGGCCACCCTGGCCACCAGCTACGGCCGGTACGCCCACGCCCACGTCACCGGCACCCGGGTCTCCTACTCGTACGACCAGGCCCGCAGCCGGGTCACCACGACGTACTCCCTCACCACCACCCGCAAGGAGGGCACCGCCGCGCAGACCGTGGTGGGCCTCTACCCGCACCAGTGGAAGGCGCTGACCGGGGCCACCCCGCTCGGACAGAGCTACCCGTCGCCGCGGGGCCGGATGAAGATCCTCACCGGCGTGACCGAGTTCCGTACCTCGATGGCGTTCCACGGGGTGCTGCCGGAGCTGCCCGCCGTCGGCACCGGCACCGGGGCCGACCTGGCCCGGCTCCGGGAACAGCTCGCGACCGTGCGGGGCAACCCGATGGACGCCCGCGGCGCCGACACCTACTGGACCGGCAAGGGCCTCGGCCGGGCCGCCCGGATCGCCGAGATCGCCGACCTGGTCGGTGACACGCAGACCCGTACCGCCGCGCTGAACGCGATCCGCGGCACCCTCACCGACTGGTTCACCGCGACACCGGGCAAGACCTCCCGGGTCTTCTACTACGACCGCGACTGGGGAACCCTGATCGGCTACCCGGCCTCGTACGGCTCCGACCAGGAGCTCAACGACCACCACTTCCACTACGGATACTTCATCGCGGCCGCCGCCACCCTGGCCAAGTTCGACCCCGCCTGGGCGTCCCCCGCCCAGTACGGCGGCATGGTCGACCTGTTGATCCGGGACGCCAACAACTACCGCCGCACCGACGCCCGCTTCCCCTACCTGCGCGACTTCGACATCTACGCCGGGCACGACTGGGCCTCCGGGCACGGCTCGTTCCACGCCGGCAACAACCAGGAATCCTCGTCGGAGGGGATGAACTTCGCCAGCGCCCTGATCCAGTGGGGACAGGCGACCGGCGACACCGCCGTACGCGACGCCGGCGTCTTCCTGTACACCACCCAGGCGGCGGCGATCCGGGAGTACTGGTTCGACGCCGACGACGAGAACTTCCCGGCGACGTTCGGACACGCCACGGTCGGCATGGTCTGGGGCGACGGCGCCGCGTACGCCACCTGGTTCAGCGCCGAGCCGGAGATGATCCAGGGCATCAACATGCTCCCCGTCACCGGCGGACACCTGTACCTGGGCCACGACCCGGCGTACAACCGGACCAACCACGCCGAGCTGGTGCGCAACAACGGCGGCCCGCCAACCGTCTGGCAGGACATCCACTGGCAGTTCCTGGCCCTCGGCGACCCGGACGCGGCGCTGGCCGACCTGCGCGCCAATCCCGGATACACCCCGGAGGAGGGCGAGAGCCGGGCCCACACGTGGCACTGGATCCGCAACCTGGCCGCGCTGGGCCAGGTCGACACCGGCGTCACCGCCGACCACCCACTGGCGGCGGTCTTCACCCGCGACGGCGCCCGCACCTACGTGGCGAGCAACATCACCGCCGCGCCGCTGACGGTCACCTTCTCCGACGGCACCCGCCTGACGGTCGCCGCCGGTAGGACGGCCACCACCGGGGCTCACACCTGGAGCGGCGGCGGCGCCAACGGTGGCGTCGCCCCGAGCCCGACCAGCCCGTCGCCGACCCCGACCGGCAGCACCCCGCCGAGCGCCTCGCCCACGCGCCACCTGCTGCCCGGCGGCGGGCTGGGGGCGGCCGGCATCCGGTCGACCGCCACGGTGGCCGGCACCGGCGGCGCCAACCACGACGGCACACCCCACAACCCGCTGGTCTTCACCTCGACCGGGCTGACCATGGCGTACACCGGTGGGCAGACCGCGTTCGACCTGTTCCTCGACGCCGGCCCGGCGGTGGGCAACGGGGTGCAGGCCCGCATCTCCTACGACCTGACCGGCGACGGCACCGTCGACCGGGTGGAGACGTACCGTTACTTCGCCACCGACCCGCTGCCCGGCTACGAGCACTACACCCAGAGCGCCGGCCTGCTCAGCTCCACCGGCTCGCCGGGCAACCTGTCGAACGGCACGGTGAAGCTGGAGGTCTGGTCCGCCATCGGTGCCAACCCGACCACCCTGGGCATCGGCGACCAGTCGCTCGTGCGGCTCCCGTACGCCTGATCCCGGACGCGCCACCACCGGCTCGCGCCGCCGGCCGCACCCCGGCCGGCGGCGCGGGCGCGTAGGTTGCAGGTCATGACCGCGCGGGACCCTGTCGCCGACCTTCGCCGGATCGCCTTCCTGCTGGAGCGGGCCAACGAGGCCACCTACCGGGTGCGGGCCTTCCGGTCGGCGGCGAACACGCTGGCCGGGCTGCCGGCGAAGGAGGTGGTCGAACGGGCCCGCACCGGCAAGCTGACCGAACTGGCCGGGGTCGGCGACGTGACGGCCCGATGTGTGGTCGAGTCGCTGGCCGGGGAGGAGCCCGTCTACCTGCGACGGCTGGTCGCCACCGAGGGCACCGACCTGGACGCGGCGGCGACCGCGTTGCGGGACGCGCTGCGCGGCGACTGCCACACCCACTCCGACTGGTCCGACGGCGGTTCACCGATCGAGGAGATGGCGCTCGCCGCCGTGGAGCTGGGCCACGAGTACCTGGTGCTGACCGACCACTCGCCCCGGCTGAAGGTGGCCCGGGGGCTCACCGCCGACCGGCTGCGCCGGCAACTCGACCAGGTGGCGGCGATCAACGAGGCGTTGCCGAGGGGCTTCCGCATCCTGACCGGCATCGAGGTGGACATCCTCACCGACGGTTCGCTGGACCAGGACGAGGAACTGCTGGCCCGACTGGACGTGGTGGTCGGCTCGGTGCACAGCGGCCTGAACGACGACCGGGCGAAGATGACCCGCCGGATGCTGACCGCGGTCGCCAACCCCCACCTGGACATCCTCGGGCACTGCACGGGCCGGATGGTGGCGTCCCGCCCGGCCGGGGTGAAGGGGCCGGGCGACCGGGCGCACCGGCCGCGTACCCGGGCCGAGAGCGACTTCGACGCGGACGCCGTCTTCGCCGCCTGCGCGGAGCACGGCGTGGCTGTCGAGATCAACTCCCGGCCGGAACGGCAGGACCCGCCGAAGCGGCTGATCCGACGGGCGCTGGAGGCGGGCTGCCGGTTCGCCATCAACACCGACGCGCACGCCCCCGGCCAGCTCGACTGGCAGCGGTTCGGCTGCGAACGGGCGGCGCTGTGTGGCGTGCCCGCCGACCGGGTGGTCAACACCTGGAAGGCCGACCGCCTGGTCAGGTGGGCGCGTACCCGGCGGTGACCAGCCGGCTCCCGACGGGTCAGCGGCGGACGGACCCGACCCCGGCCGGCTCGGTGGTCGCCGGTTCGGTGGCGGTGGCCGGCACCCGCGAGGGACGCGGGCCGAGCAGACCCTGCGTCACCGCGACGCCGAGCAGCACCACCAGCGCGCCGACCGGCTGGTGCCAGGTGAGCCGCTCGTCGAGCACCAGCGTGCCGACCAGTACCGCGAAGACCGGAATCCCGTACGTGACGGTGGAGGCCGTGCTCGCGCCCGCGACCCGGATGTTGTGCATGTTGATCACGAAGGCCAGGCCGGTGCCGAGCGCGCCGAGGGCGGCCACGCTCGCCACCACCCGCCACGACAGGCCGGTGGGCGCCGGCGGCGCCCCGGCCACCAGCGGACCCACCACCGCGAGCTGCGCGGTCGCCACGAGCAGTTGCGCCGTCGACACCGACAGACCGGAGTACGCGGTGCCGCCGAGGAACTTCTTCAGGTACGGGATGACGAAGCCGTAGCAGACCGCCGCTCCGAAGCACATGAGCTGGCCGACGAAGTGCGCCCCGCCGACACCCTGCCAGACGCCGAGCACCACCAGCACGCCGACGAAGCCCAGCCCGAGCCCGACGGCCCGGCGGGCGGTGAGCCGCTCGGTACGGAAGACCAGCACCGCCAGCGGCAGCACGATCAGCGGGGTGGTGGCGTTCCAGATGCCGGCGAGCATCGACTCGACCCGCTGCTCGCCGTAGCCGAACAGGGTGAACGGGATGGACACGCCGAACGCGGCGGCCACCGTCAGGTGCGCCCAGACCCGAGGCTCCCGGGGCAGCCGGTCACGCAGCACGGCGAGCACCACCAGCAGGGTGGCCGCACCGGTGGCCACCCGGTAGAGGGTGAGGTGCAGCGGGTGCAGCTCCTCGACGCCGATCTTGATGAACAGGAAGCTGGAACCCCAGATCGCCGCGAGCGCGACGAAGCCCGGCAGCCAGCTGCGCAGCGGTGGCCTGTCAGGAGTGATTTCGCCAGTCACCCCTGACACTCTGCCGCAGGGGTACGACAAAGTCGCACCGATATCCGTACCCGGTGTGCGCCACCACACCCGCACCCGGGGCGGACGCGGCGACGCCGACTGGCCCTGAGCCGGGGAAGCAGGGTCGACACCCGAGCCGGTGGGTCACGTAGGGTCGCAGGGTGGGACGAATCGATGACCTCGCCAACCGCTACGTGGCCGACTGGGCCCCGCTGAGCCCGACCGGCGCCACCTACGTCGGCATCGCCGGCTACGACGACCAGCTCGACGACCTCTCCCCGGCCGGCTACGAGGCCCGGGCCGAGCTGACCCGACGCACGCTGGCCGACCTGGACGTGACGGAGCCGGACTCCGAGGCGGAGCGGACCGCGAAGGAGGCCATGCAGGAGCGGCTCGGCCTGGAGCTGGCCCGGTACGAGGCCGGGGAGGTGACCAGCGAGATCAGTGTGATCACCAGCGGGCTGCACGAGATCCGGATGGTCTTCGACCTGATGCCCACCGAGGGCGAGGCGGCCCAGGCCAACCTGGCCGCCCGGCTCAACCGGTTCGCCGCCACCCTGGAGGGTTACAAGACCACCCTGCGCGAGGCGGCCACCGCCGGGCGGGTCAGCTCGAAGGTGCAACTGTCCGAGGTGGCCAAGCAGTGTGACAGCTGGACGGACCCGGACGGCGACAACGTCTTCCACGGCCTGGTCGAGCGGCTCGGCGTGGACGGCACGCTCGGCGCGGACCTGCGCCGGGGTGCGGCCGCCGCCACCGCCGCGACGGCGGAGTTCGGCCAGTTCCTCCGTACCGAGTTGGCCCCCCTCGGGCGCGACAAGCAGGCCGTCGGTCGGGACCGGTACGAGTTGGCCTCGCAGTACTTCCTCGGCGCCAAGGTCGACCTGGACGAGACGTACGCCTGGGGTTTCGCGGAGCTGGCCCGCCTGGAGGCGGACATGCGGACGGTGGCCGGACAGATCGTCCGGCCCGGCGCGACGGTCGACGAGGCGGTGGCGGCGCTGGACGCCGACCCGGCCCGCACCGTCCAGGGCAAGGAGGCGTTCCGGGACTGGATGCAGGCGCTGGCCGACCAGGCGATCAGCGCCCTGCACGGCACGCACTTCGACATTCCGGAGCAGGTCCGTCGGATCGAGTGTTGCCTCGCACCGACCAGCGACGGCGGCATCTACTACACCGGCCCGAGCGAGGACTTCTCCCGCCCCGGCCGGATGTGGTGGGCGGTGCCGCCCGGTATCACCGACTTCTCCACCTGGCGGGAGGTGACCACCGTCTACCACGAGGGCGTTCCCGGTCATCACCTCCAGGTGGGGCAGACCGCCGTCCGCGCCGAACTACTCAACCGCTGGCAGCGGCTGCTGTGCTGGGTGTCCGGCCACGGTGAGGGCTGGGCGTTGTACGCGGAGCGGCTGATGGACGAGCTGGGTTACCTGCAGGATCCGGGTGACAAGCTGGGCATGCTCGACGGACAGGCGCTGCGCGCCGCGCGGGTGATCGTCGACATCGGCATGCACCTGGAGCTGGAGATCCCGAAGGACAACCCGTTCGGCTTCCACCCGGGCGAACGGTGGACGCCGGAGCTGGGCTGGGAGTTCATGCGGGCGCACTGCCGGGTGCCGGACGAGAACCTGCGCTTCGAGCTGAACCGCTACCTGGGCTGGCCGGGGCAGGCGCCGTCGTACAAGGTGGGCGAGCGGATCTGGCTCCAGGCCCGGGAGGACGCGAAGGCCCGCAAGGGCGCCGACTTCGACCTCAAGGAGTTCCACCGGCAGGCGCTGGACCTCGGCGCGCTCGGGCTCGACCCGCTCCGCAAGGCGCTGGCCCGCCTCTGAACTGTGGTGCCGGGGGCGGGCGGGACAACCCGCCCCCGGCGTTGTGGTGGTGGTGAGCGCGGTCAGGGCACGCTGAGCCGCAGCGACGGCGCGGCGGTCAGCGTGTCGCAGTCGACGAAGGCCAGCTCGATCACCGGCTCGGTGAAGCTGATCGGGATCGGCGAGGTGATCGGAATCCCGTCCGGGAAGGGCAGGTCCGGGGTCAGGGTGACCGGGATGCCGAGCAGTTTGCCGGAGAACCGGGCGGCGTAGAACGCCACGTCGCCCCGCACCGTCAGCCGGTTGGTCACGTACTGCTGGGAGCGGCCGGACGGCCCGTCCGCGACCAGTTTGAAGTCGTCGGTGACCGCCTCCGTCATGCTGAACTTCAACACCTTCACCGAGCCGTTGGCGGTCGGCAGGTCGACGATGCCGTCGAACCGCAGGCCGGTCATGGTGACCTTGGAACCGGTCAGTCTGGACGGCTTCGCGGCGACCTTCGGCTGTCCCGGGTCCGGGGCGAGGCGGGGCAGGAGCTTGCCGGCCTCCACCTTTCCGGGCCGGTCCCGTTTCGCCGGGGCGCAGCTCACGGCCCGGCGGGTCGGAGCGGCGCTGGGGGTGGCGGTCGGCGTCGCGGACGGGGTCGGGCCGAGCGGCGTGCTCGCGGTCGGCTCGGTCCGGCTCCGGCCGCCGGTGAAGAAGTCCCCGACCCGGTCGAAGAATTCACCGATCGGGTTGGCGGTGTCCTCGGTGGACTCCGGTGACTGGCTGGGGCTGGCCGTCGGTGTCGCGGACGGCGTGCCGCCACGCGGGGACGCGGAGCTGGTGGCCGCCCGGCCGGGCTTCGCGCCGGGTCTGGCGCAGGAGGTCGCCGTCGGGGTGGCGGCGGCCGGCGCGGCCTGCACGGTCGACGGCCGGACCGCGACGAGCCCACCCACGGCGAGCCCGATCACCACCAGCGCCGCCGTGAGCCGGCTCGGGTCGGGCGCACCGACGGACGGTTCGGCCGGCGCGGTGCCATGGCCGGCGGGGGCCGCGTCGCGGGGCAGCGACGTCGCCCCGGCCGGGGTCGCCGCCGGCTGCCCCGTCCCGGTGTACGGCGTCCCACCGAGCCGTCGTGACACCGACCCCTCGTCGGCCGGCATCAGGTCGTCAACCAGGCTCCGCTCCTCGGCGTACGGCTCGCCACCGACCTGCGACGCGGCCGGGCCGGTGCCGGTTTCTGCCTCGGGGTGCTCGCCGTCGCTCCGTCCTGAGGCCGCGCCGTTCGCCGCCGGGCGGCCCGGCGTCCAGGCGAACCCCAGCGCGCTGCCGACCAGGCCGAGCAGCAGGCCGACGAAGAACCCCCCGAGGTTGAGGCCGATCAGCGAGTAGACCGTGGTGATCGCGGCCACGATCGAGTAGAAGGGCCGCTGCGCCGGGCTGAGCCAGAGCAGCAGTCCGCAGGTGAGCAGGATGGCCGGGATCAGCAGCGAGTAGAGGCCGGTCGACCCGCTGGAGAAGGTCAACCCGTTGAGCGTCATCTTGGTGGAGGCGAACATCTCCACCCCGGCCAGCACGGTGAGCAGGCCCCCTGAGAAGGGCCGGCTCCGCCGCCAGCGGCGGAAGCCGCGCCACGCCCGGCCGAAGCCCCCGGCGGGGGTGTGCTGCGGTTCGGCGGTTGTCACGTACTCCTCCTGGCGGAGCGGGGACGGGGGACGCGCCGGGTGGGGCCCGCGGCGGTCACCCGGCGCGGGTCACCGGTCACCTCAGAAGCACTCCTTGCCCTCGGCCTCGTCACCGACGTTGACCTTCAGTCGCAGGCCGGTCAGGTTGAAGGTGGCCGCCGTGGTGTAGCGGGACACCTGCCGCAGTCCGTGGATGGTGACCTTCTCGCTGCTCTGGCCGAAGGAGCCGGCCTGGGCCGTGGGGTTCAGGTCGCTGGCGTCCCGGCCGATCCTGATGTTCGTGAAGGAGGCGTTGCCCTCCAGGGTGTCCATCGCGATCATGAGGTTCTTCGCGGTGGCCGGCTCGTCGTCGCCGGCGTTGATGGTGAGCACCACGGGCAGGCCGGGCAGGTCGGCACGGACCGACTGGCAGAGCTTGTAGAGCTCGGCGCTGTCGATCTCGGAGAGGGCGACGGGGTGGCTGGTGCCGTCCTTCTCCTTGGCGATGCCGCCGTACTGCCGGAAGCCGTCGCCCTCCAACCGGTCGGCGCGGATCTTGAAGGTCTGACCGGAGACGGTGATGTCGGCGGCGATCGCGCCGGACTGCATGCCGAACAGGATGGTGCCGACGGCGGCGGCCGCGGGCACCATCATCGCGGCGAAACGCCGCCACCGGGTACGCCCCGGGTTGTCGATCCGATCCTGCACGGGTTCCTCCTGGTGGGGGCGTCTTTGCGAGGGGGCCGGG
>NZ_SMJY01000075.1:0-25033 GCF_004348355.1 Micromonospora sp. KC721
GGGCAGGACGGTGGCCGGTCGCCCTGGGCGGCCCCGCCGCCCGACGGCGACCAGGGCCAGGGGCGTGTCGACGAAGGTCACGCCGGTGGTGCCGGCGCTTTCCCGCAGACCCCCGCCCCCGGGTACGCTCCGCAGTTCGTTCCGTACGGGCCGCCCCCCATCTCGGCCGGCCCGCACCCGTACCAGCCGGGCGGGCTCCACCCGTACCAGCCGGGCGGGCACTTCGGGGCCCACCCGGGCCGGCAGCCGGCGGGTCATCCGGGGCAGCCGGGCGCGCCGGTCGGGGCGTACCCGGGTGGGCCGCCACCGGCACCCGGGTGGCCGCCACCGGCGCACGGCTTACGGCCGCTGCCGCCGCCCCCGCAGGAGACGCCGCGCCCGCCGAAGCGGGTGGACCCGGTCCCCGGTACGCCCTTCGGCGTGGTCCATCTCGACGTGCCCGCGGTGACCTCCGGCCCGGCGGTGGGCTCGCTGGTGGCCGGCATCGGGTCGATCGTGGTCTCCCTGGTGGTGATCTGCTTCGGGGTCGCCGGAGCGCGACTCGGCGGGGCCTGGGCGGCCGGGGCGTTCACGGTGCCGGGTGTGCTGGCCGGCGCCGCGGCGATCGTCGCCGGGCTGCTCGGCCGGCGGCAGATCCGTCGAGTCGCACCGCCGCCGGCGGTCCGGTTCACCGGCCGGGGTCTCGCCGTGGCGGGGATCAGCTGCGGCGCGGCCGGATTCCTGCTCAGCCTGTCGGGCCTGGGACTGGCGCTGCTGTTGCAGTTCGCGTGACATCGGTCGCCCCGGGGCCGACGGGCCGCTTCGGCGGGCAGCCGGTACACTTGGGTGTGTAGGTGCCCATCACGGGTGAGCAGGCACGACGGGTGGGGTGACCGGCGGGATCTGAGATCCGTCGGACCGATCCGTTTTGACCTGCGAGGCTGTGATAGGTACTCTTTCCCCTTGTGCCCGGGCCTTCCTGGGCGACTCGTGCGTGCGCATGATCCGGTTCTTCCAGCGATCAGGTGGCGGCACGACACAGTCAAAGACCCGGTACGCGGCCCGCCGTGCGCCGGTGAACACATCCGGTGCGGACGCGTGAGCGACAACGCCGGGGACCGTGATCTGGGCGACACGCCCGACCGCGGGTGCTGGGACCTCCGCTAGGTGGCCCTGGTTGGAATGTAGGAGAGCCGTCCATCAGGTCGGCTAACGAGCAGACGGCGCGGTCGCCTCGCGGCGACCGAAGGGAGCGGAGAAACCCGGTGCCCACCATTCAGCAGCTGGTCCGAAAGGGCCGCCAGGCCAAGACGACCAAGACCAAGACCCCGGCGCTGAAGGGATCCCCTCAGCGGCGCGGTGTGTGCACCCGCGTGTACACCACCACCCCCAAGAAGCCGAACTCCGCGCTCCGCAAGGTCGCGCGTGTCAAGCTCAGCAGCCAGATCGAGGTGACCGCCTACATCCCGGGCGTGGGTCACAACCTGCAGGAGCACTCGATCGTGCTCGTCCGCGGTGGCCGGGTGAAGGACCTCCCCGGCGTGCGTTACAAGATCGTCCGCGGTTCGCTGGACACGCAGGGCGTCCGTAACCGCAAGCAGGCGCGCAGCCGCTACGGCGCGAAGAAGGAGAAGAGCTGACATGCCGCGTAAGGGACCCGCTCCGCGGAAGCCGCTGGTCGCTGACCCGGTGTACAACTCGCCGTTGGTCACCCAGCTGGTGAACAAGATCCTCATGCGCGGTAAGCGTCAGCTCGCCGAGCGCATCGTCTACGCGGCCCTTGAGGGCTGCCGCGAGAAGACCGGCACCGACCCGGTCGTCACGCTCAAGCGCGCGATGGACAACGTCAAGCCGACCCTTGAGGTCCGCAGCCGCCGGGTCGGTGGCGCGACCTACCAGGTGCCGGTTGAGGTCCGCCCCGCCCGGGCGACCACCCTCGGGCTGCGCTGGCTGGTCAGCTACTCCCGCGCCCGCCGCGAGAAGACGATGATCGAGCGGCTGATGAACGAGCTGCTGGACGCGAGCAACGGTCTGGGCGCCGCCGTCAAGCGGCGCGAGGACACGCACAAGATGGCCGAGTCGAACAAGGCCTTCGCGCACTACCGCTGGTAACACCCTGGTTCCGGCGCCGGGCCGGCGCCGGAACCGCAACCAGTTGTGTCGAGACGACGATAAGTAGGGATTGAAGTGGCCGCCGCAGACGCGCTCGCCAACGTACGCAACATCGGCATCATGGCGCACATCGATGCCGGTAAGACCACTACCACCGAGCGGATCCTCTTCTACACCGGTATCACGTACAAGATCGGTGAGGTCCACGAGGGCGCTGCCGTCATGGACTGGATGGAGCAGGAGCAGGAGCGTGGTATCACCATCACCTCCGCTGCCACCAAGTGTGAGTGGAAGGGCCACACGATCCAGATCATCGACACGCCCGGTCACGTCGACTTCACGGTCGAGGTCGAGCGGTCGCTGCGGGTGCTGGACGGTGCGGTCGCGGTCTACGACGGTGTCGCCGGCGTGGAGCCGCAGACGGAGAACGTCTGGCGTCAGGCCGACAAGTACCACGTCCCCCGGATGTGCTTCGTCAACAAGCTCGACCGGACCGGTGCCGACTTCTTCCGCTGCGTGCAGATGATGATCGACCGGCTCAACGCCACCCCGCTGGTGCTCCAGATCCCGATCGGCCTCGAGGGCGACCACATCGGTGTCGTCGACCTGATCGGCATGCGCGCCCTCACCTGGCGCGGGGAGACCCAGAAGGGTGAGGACTACGCCATCGAGGAGATCCCGGCCGAGCTGGCCGACTCCGCGGCGGAGTGGCGCGAGAAGCTGATGGAGACCCTGGCCGACGTCGACGACGCGGTGATGGAGAAGTACCTGGAGGGCGAGGAGATCTCCGTCGAGGAGATCAAGGCCGCCATCCGTCGGGCCACCATCGCCAGCAAGGCCAACCCGGTGCTCTGCGGCTCGGCGTTCAAGAACAAGGGCGTGCAGCCCATGCTCGACGCCGTCGTCGACTTCCTGCCGTCGCCGCTGGACGTTCCGGCGATCGAGGGTACGGCCACCGACGGCGAGACCCCGATGCAGCGCAAGCCGTCCAAGTCGGAGCCCTTCGCCGGCCTGGCCTTCAAGATCCAGACCGACAAGCACCTCGGCAAGCTCACCTACGTCCGGGTCTACTCCGGCGTGGTCGAGACCGGTACCCAGGTGGTCAACTCCACCAAGGACCGCAAGGAGCGGATCGGCAAGATCTACCAGATGCACGCCAACAAGCGGGAAGAGCGCGGCTCGGCCCAGGCTGGCGACATCATCGCGGTGCAGGGTCTCAAGCAGACCACCACCGGTGACACGCTGTGCGACCCGGCGAACCCGGTCATCCTGGAGTCGATGACCTTCCCGGAGCCGGTCATCGAGGTCGCCATCGAGCCGAAGACCAAGGCCGACCAGGAGAAGCTCAGCACCGCCATCCAGCGGCTGGCCGAGGAGGACCCGACCTTCCGCGTCAAGCTGGACGAGGAGACCGGTCAGACGGTCATCTCCGGCATGGGCGAGCTGCACCTGGACATCCTGGTCGACCGGATGCGCCGCGAGTTCAACGTCGAGGCGAACATCGGCAAGCCGCAGGTGGCGTACCGCGAGACGATCCGCCGCAAGGTGGAGAAGATCGAGTACACCCACAAGAAGCAGACCGGTGGTTCCGGCCAGTACGCCCGCGTCATCGTGAGCGTCGAGCCGCTGCCGCTGGACAACGAGTCGCCGACCTACGAGTTCGCCAACGCCGTCACCGGTGGCCGCATCCCCCGGGAGTTCATCCCCTCCGTGGACGCGGGCGCCCAGGACGCGATGCAGTACGGCATCCTCGCCGGCTTCCCGCTGGTGGGTGTCAAGCTGACGCTGCTGGACGGCCAGTACCACGAGGTCGACTCGTCGGAAATGGCATTCAAGATCGCCGGTTCGATGGTGATGAAGGAGGCGGCCCGCAAGGCCGACCCCGCGCTCCTTGAGCCGATGATGGCCGTTGAAGTCACCACTCCGGAGGAGAACATGGGTGACGTCATCGGCGACCTCAACTCCCGGCGCGGCATCATCCAGGCGATGGAGGAGCGCAGCGGCGCTCGTATCGTCCGGGCCCTGGTGCCGCTGTCGGAGATGTTCGGCTACGTCGGCGACCTGCGGTCGAAGACCCAGGGCCGGGCTAGCTACAGCATGCAGTTCGACTCCTACGCCGAGGTTCCGCAGAGCGTGGCGAAGGAGATCATCGCCAAGGCGACTGGTGAGTGACGCTCACCTGAGTTGATCCGATGGTTCGAGGCTGGTCGTGGGAGGGCACTCCCCGCCCGCGGCCACCTCGATCGGGTTGTGTGAGACCGGGCCTGTAGGCTTCATCGCCGCAGAACCCACCAAAGCTCTCCGGCCGCCAGGCCGGAAAGGCTGTCGACAGAGTCCTAAGCGCCAATCGGCGCGCCGGGGCGAACGAACCAAGAAGTCCACAGGAGGACACCAGTGGCGAAGGCGAAGTTCGAGCGGACTAAGCCGCACGTCAACATCGGCACCATTGGTCACATCGACCACGGTAAGACGACGCTGACGGCGGCCATCACCAAGGTCCTGCACGACCAGTTCCCGGACCTGAACCCGTACACGCCGTTCGACGAGATCGACAAGGCGCCGGAGGAGAAGGCCCGCGGCATCACGATCTCCATCGCGCACGTCGAGTACCAGACCGAGGCGCGTCACTACGCGCACGTCGACTGCCCCGGTCACGCCGACTACATCAAGAACATGATCACCGGTGCCGCCCAGATGGACGGCGCGATCCTGGTGGTGGCGGCGACCGACGGCCCGATGCCGCAGACCCGCGAGCACGTGCTGCTGGCCCGCCAGGTCGGCGTGCCGTACATCGTCGTGGCGCTCAACAAGAGCGACATGGTCGACGACGAGGAGCTCCTGGAGCTCGTCGAGCTCGAGGTGCGTGAGCTGCTGTCGAACCAGGACTACCCGGGTGACGACCTGCCGGTCGTCCGGGTCTCGGCGCTCAAGGCCCTGGAGGGCGACCCGGAGTGGACCGGGCGCCTGCTGGAGCTCATGAACGCTGTCGACACCGCGATCCCGCAGCCGGAGCGCGAGACCGAGAAGCCGTTCCTGATGCCGATCGAGGACGTCTTCACGATCACCGGTCGTGGCACCGTCGTCACCGGTCGCGCGGAGCGCGGCATCCTCAAGCCGAACGAGGAGGTGGAGATCGTCGGCATCCGTGAGAAGTCGATGAAGACCACCTGCACCGGCATCGAGATGTTCCGCAAGCTGCTCGACGAGGCTCGCGCGGGCGAGAACGTCGGTCTGCTGCTGCGCGGCATCAAGCGCGAGGACGTCGAGCGCGGCATGGTCGTCATCAAGCCGGGCACCACGACCCCGCACACGGAGTTCGAGGCCACGGTCTACATCCTCTCCAAGGAGGAGGGCGGCCGGCACACCCCGTTCTTCCAGAACTACCGTCCGCAGTTCTACTTCCGGACCACGGACGTCACCGGCGTCGTCACGCTGCCTGAGGGCACCGAGATGGTCATGCCGGGCGACAACACCACCATGACCGTGAAGCTCATCCAGCCGATCGCGATGGAGGAGAACCTCAAGTTCGCGATCCGCGAGGGTGGTCGTACGGTCGGCGCTGGTCGCGTCACCAAGATCATCAAGTGAGCTGGGTAACCCCGATTAGCATCGCCGCCGGTCGTGCGGCATACTAGTCAGGTTGCGTAACGACGGTTAGTCGCCCGCGTCCGGTGCAAGCTGGACCTCCGGGAAGACCAACAGTCGCGCGTCGGGTGGTTGATCACCCCTGGTGATCAACCACCCTCGCACGGCGTCCAGATCGCTGTGATGCGATCGGCGCCTTGACCCACCGCGTGGTCAGGAGAAGCGCTCCGGAGTCCCGGGGCGGAGCCTGATCCGAGGGCGCGACACGCCCGACCGCGGGGGTCGGCGAAGTGGGCCTGTGCCAGCCGGTACAGGTGCCCGCAACACAGCGGCATCGAGAGAAGGAACAGAAGCCACCATGGCGGGACAGAAGATCCGCATCCGGCTCAAGGCCTATGACCACGAGGTCGTCGACTCCTCGGCTCGGAAGATCGTCGAGACGGTGACGCGTACCGGGGCGCAGGTCGCGGGCCCGGTGCCGCTGCCCACGGAGATCAACCGTTTCTGCGTTATCCGCTCGCCGCACAAGTACAAGGACTCGCGCGAGCACTTCGAGATGCGCACGCACAAGCGGCTGATCGACATCATCGACCCGACCCCGAAGACGGTCGACTCGCTCATGCGCCTCGACCTGCCGGCTGGCGTCGACATCGAGATCAAGCTGTAGGGACCGGACAGATGGACAGGCAAGTCAAGGGGATCCTGGGCGCCAAGCTCGGCATGACCCAGGTCTGGGACAACAACAAGGTTGTTCCCGTGACCGTGGTGCAGGCCGGCCCGTGCGTCGTCAGCCAGGTTCGTAGCGCCGAGAAGGACGGGTACTCCGCCATCCAGCTCGCCTACGGCACGATCGACCCGCGCAAGGTCAAGAAGCCGATCAGCGGGCACTACGCGAAGGCGGACGTGGCGCCGCGCCGGCACATCGTCGAGCTGCGCACCGTCGACGCCGCGGACTACTCGCCGGGCCAGGAGGTCACGGTCGAGGAGTTCCCGGTGGGCGTCGTCATCGACGTCACCGGCAAGACCAAGGGCAAGGGCTACGCCGGCCCGATGAAGCGGCACGGTTTCCACGGTCTGCGCGCCAGCCACGGTGTGGAGCGCAAGCACCGCTCACCGGGCTCCATCGGCGCCTGCGCCACCCCGGGTCGCGTCTTCAAGGGCACCCGGATGGCGGGTCGGATGGGCGGCGTGCGCTACACCGTCCAGAACCTGACCGTCCAGGCGGTGGACACCGAGAACAACCTCCTGCTCGTCCGCGGCGCCATCCCCGGCCCGAAGGGCGCGCTGGTCCTGGTCCGTACCGCGGCCAAGAGCAAGGTGAAGAAGGGCGGTGCGGCCAAGTGACCACCGTTGACGTTCTCAGCGTCGAAGGCACCAAGGCCGGCTCCGTCGAGCTGCCCGCCGACATCTTCGACGTCCAGGCCAACATCGCGCTGATGCACCAGGTAGTGGTGGCTCAGCTCGCGGCGGCCCGGCAGGGTACGCACAAGGTCAAGACCCGCGGCGAGGTCGCCGGTGGCGGCAAGAAGCCGTACAAGCAGAAGGGCACCGGCCGGGCCCGCCAGGGTTCGATCCGCGCGCCGCAGTTCGCCGGCGGTGGCGTGGTGCACGGCCCGGTTCCGCGTGACTACAGCCAGCGGACCCCGAAGAAGATGAAGGCCGCCGCCCTGCGTGGCGCCCTCTCCGACCGGGCCCGCGCCGGCCAGGTGCACGTCGTCGAGGCGTTCGTCTCGGGCGAGAAGCCGTCGACCAAGGCCGCGCTGGCCACGCTGACGAAGCTGACCGACGCCCGGCGCGTCCTGGTCGTGCTGAGCAGCACCGACGAGCTGAACTGGGTGTCGCTGCGCAACGAGCCGCGGGTGCACCTGATCGAGGCCGGCCAGCTCAACACGTACGACGTGCTGGTGGCCGACGACGTGGTCTTCACCAAGGACGCCCTGGACGAGTTCCTCGGTGTTCCCGCCGAGACCACCGAGGAGGATGGCAAGTGAGCACGATCGCCGACCCGCGGGACGTCATCGTCGCGCCGGTCGTCTCGGAGAAGAGCTACAGCGAGCTGAACCGGAACTGGTACACCTTCCTGGTGCACCCGGACGCCAACAAGACCGAGATCAAGATCGCTATCCAGCAGATCTTCAACGTCCGCGTCCTGACGGTCAACACGCTCAACCGCCAGGGTAAGCGCAAGCGCACCAAGACCGGCTTCGGTCAGCGCAAGGCGACCAAGCGGGCGATCGTGAAGCTGGCTGACGGTGACCGTATCGAGGCCTTCGGCGGCCCGGTCAGCTGAGGGGTGTAGACAATGGCTATCCGTAAGTACAAGCCGACGACGCCGGGCCGGCGTGGCTCCAGCGTCGCCGACTTCGCCGAGATCACCCGGTCGACGCCGGAGAAGTCGCTACTGGCTCCGTTGCCGAAGAAGGGCGGTCGCAACGCCCACGGTCGGATCACCGCCCGGCACCACGGCGGTGGGCACAAGCGGCAGTACCGTCTGATCGACTTCAAGCGGGTCGACAAGGACGGCGTGCCGGCGAAGGTCGCCCACATCGAGTACGACCCGAACCGCACCGCGCGCATCGCGCTGCTGCACTACGCCGACGGCGAGAAGCGCTACATCCTCGCGCCGAAGGACCTGAAGCAGGGCGACGCGGTCGAGTCGGGCCCGAGCGCGGACATCAAGCCGGGCAACAACCTGCCGCTGCGCAACATCCCGGTCGGTACGACGATCCACAACGTGGAGCTTCGTCCGGGTGGTGGTGCCAAGCTGGCCCGTTCGGCCGGCGTCGGCATCCAGCTGCTCGGCCGGGAGGGCGCGTACGCGACCCTGCGTATGCCGTCCGGCGAGATCCGGCGGGTCGACGTGCGGTGCCGCGCGAGCATCGGCGAGATCGGCAACGCCGACCAGTCGAACATCAACTGGGGTAAGGCCGGCCGGATGCGGTGGAAGGGCAAGCGCCCGACCGTCCGTGGTGTCGCGATGAACCCGGTCGACCACCCGCACGGTGGTGGTGAGGGTAAGACCTCCGGTGGCCGCCACCCGGTCAACCCGCAGGGTAAGCCCGAGGGCCGCACCCGTCGTAAGGGCCAGCCGAGCGACCGGCTGATCGTCCGCCGCCGCTACGCCACGCGTAAGCGCGGCTGAGGGAGATAGAGCATGCCTCGCAGCCTGAAGAAGGGCCCGTTCATCGACGACCACCTGCTCAAGAAGGTGGAGACGCAGAACGACAAGGGCTCGAAGAACGTCATCAAGACCTGGTCGCGGCGCTCGACGATCATCCCCGAGATGCTCGGGCACACGATCGCCGTGCACGACGGACGCAAGCACGTCCCGGTGTTCGTGACCGAGGCCATGGTCGGGCACAAGCTCGGCGAGTTCGCGCTGACCCGCACGTTCAAGGGTCACGAGAAGGACGACCGGAAGAGCCGCCGGCGCTGACGCCGCGGGCATACGGATAGAGGAACAAGGGGTTACAGCGATGCCAGGAAAGGGCGACGCTCCGGTGCTTCCGGGCGCGCGGGCGGTTGCGCGACACGTGCGCATCTCGCCGATGAAGGCGCGCCGGGTGGTCAACCTCGTCCGCGGCCTGCCCGCGAAGGAGGCGCTCACGGTGCTGCAGTTCGCGCCGCAGGCTGCGAGCGAGCAGGTGTACAAGGTGCTCGCGAGCGCGATCGCCAACGCGGAGAACAACGAGCGGCTGGACCCCGACGCGCTGCTCGTCAGCGAGGCGTTCGTCGACGAGGGCCCGACGATGAAGCGGTTCCGGCCGCGGGCGCAGGGCCGGGCGTACCGGATCCGCAAGCGCACCTGCCACATCACCGTGGCGGTGGAGGCGGTCGCGCCGGCCGCGCCGAAGAAGTCGGCGAAGAAGGCCGAGCCGGCGAACCAGGCCGGGGCGGCTGAGGGGCAGAGCACGACGGAGGGTGCCGAGTAATGGGTCAGAAGGTTCACCCCACTGGGTTCCGGCTCGGCATCTCGACCGACTGGAAGTCCCGCTGGTTCGCAGACAAGCTCTACAAGGACTACATCGGCGAGGACGTCAAGATCCGCCGGATGATGTCCAAGGGCCTGGAGCGCGCCGGCATTTCCAAGGTCGACATCGAGCGCACCCGAGACCGGGTCCGCGTGGACATCCACACCGCCCGGCCGGGCATCGTCATCGGCCGTAAGGGTGCGGAGGCCGACCGGATCCGCGGCGAGCTGGAGAAGCTCACCGGCAAGCAGGTCCAGCTGAACATCATCGAGGTGAAGAACCCCGAGTCGGACGCGCAGCTGGTCGCCCAGGGCGTCGCCGAGCAGCTCTCCAGCCGGGTCAGCTTCCGCCGTGCGATGCGCAAGGCGATGCAGTCGGCGATGAAGAACCCGGTCTGCAAGGGCATCCGGGTCCAGGTCTCGGGTCGCCTCGGCGGCGCCGAGATGAGCCGGACCGAGTTCTACCGCGAGGGTCGGGTCCCGCTGCACACGCTGCGGGCCAACATCGAGTACGGCTTCTTCGAGGCCCGTACCACCTTCGGCCGGATCGGCGTGAAGGTCTGGATCTACAAGGGCGACGCCGTCCCGGGCCGGGAGGCTCCGGCCGAGACCGGCCCGTCCCGCCCGCGCCGTGACCGTGGCGACCGCCCCGAGCGGCCGCGCCGTGGCCGGTCGGGTTCGTCCGGCACGACCGCCGGTGGCACCGAGGCCGGCCGGGCCGCCGCGACCACCATCGCGCAGCAGGCGGAGACGCCGGCCGGTGAGCCGGTCGACGCCGGGGCCGTGGCCGCAGCCGCGACTCAGCCGGCAGAAACGCAGCAGGAGGGCTGACAGATGCTGATGCCGCGCAAGCCCCCGAAGGGCTTCCGCAAGCCGCACCACCCGGACCGCAGTGGCGCGTCCAAGGGTGGTAACCGGGTGGTGTTCGGCGAGTTCGGGATCCAGGCTCTCGAGCCGGCGTACGTGACCAACCGCCAGATCGAGTCGGCGCGTATCGCGATGACCCGCCACATCAAGCGTGGCGGCAAGGTCTGGATCACGATCTTCCCGGACCAGGCCCTGACCAAGAAGCCGGCGGAAACCCGGATGGGTTCCGGTAAGGGCTCGCCCGAGTGGTGGGTCGCCAACGTGAAGCCGGGGCGGGTTCTCTTCGAGATGTCCTTCCCCAACGAGCAGATCGCGCGAGAGGCGATGCGTCGCGCGATCCACAAGCTCCCGATGAAGTGCCGCATTGTGACGCGCGAAGTGGGTGAATCCTGATGGCAGCGGGCGTCAAGCCTTCCGAGCTGCGTGAGCTCTCCGAGGAGGAGCTGGTCACGAAGCTGCGCGAGGCCAAGGCGGAGCTGTTCAACCTCCGCGTGCAGGCCGCAACCGGGCAGCTGGACAACAACCGGCGGCTGCAGGTCATCCGTCGGGAGATCGCCCGGATCTACACGATCATGCGTGAGCGCGAGCTGGGGCTCTCGGCCGCGCCGACTGAGGTGACTGCATCATGAGCGAGAACACCACCGCCGCCGCGCGGGCCCGCCGTAAGGTGCGTGAGGGCCTCGTAGTCAGCGACAAGATGGAAAAGACCGTCGTGGTCGAGGTCGAGGACCGGGTCAAGCACGCGCTGTACGGCAAGATCATGCGCCGGACCAGCAAGCTGAAGGTGCACGACGAGCAGAACTCGGCCGGCATCGGCGACCGGGTCCTGATCATGGAGACCCGGCCGCTCTCCGCCACCAAGCGGTGGCGGCTCGTGGAGATCCTCGAGAAGGCCAAGTAGCGAAGGCTCGAGCTCGGCCGGCATCGGTCGGGCGCAGGTTCCGCCAGGCTCCGGCCGCCCGCGGGCGGCCGGAGAACCGGCAGACATAGGAGATAGACGTGATTCAGCAGGAGTCGCGACTGCGCGTCGCCGACAACACGGGTGCCCGGGAGATCCTGTGCATCCGGGTTCTCGGTGGCTCCGGTCGGCGCTACGCGAGCATCGGCGACGTCATCGTGGCCACGGTCAAGGACGCGATCCCGGGTGCCGGTGTGAAGAAGGGCGACGTCGTCAAGGCCGTCGTCGTCCGCACCGCCAAGGAGAAGCGGCGGCCGGACGGCTCGTACATCCGCTTCGACGAGAACGCCGCCGTCATCATCAAGGACGGTGGGGACCCGCGCGGTACCCGTATCTTCGGCCCGGTGGGCCGGGAGCTGCGGGACAAGCGGTTCATGAAGATCATTTCTCTCGCGCCGGAGGTGTTGTGACCGTGAAGGTCAAGAAGGGCGACACGGTCGTCGTCATCGCCGGCAAGGACAAGGGCGCCAAGGGCAAGGTCATCGCGGCCTACCCGCGGCAGGACAAGGTCCTGGTCGAGGGCGTGAACCGGGTCAAGAAGCACACCCGCATCAGCACCACCCAGCGTGGCGCCAAGACCGGTGGCATCGTCACCCAGGAGGCCCCGATCCACGTCTCGAACGTGCAGGTCCTGGACTCCGACGGGAACCCGACCCGCGTCGGCTACCGCATCGACGACAACGGCCAGAAGGTCCGCATCGCGCGTAGCACCGGTAAGGACCTGTGATGACCACGGCTACCGAAACCAAGACCATGCCGCGCCTCAAGGAGCGGTACCGAAACGAGATCGTGGCCGAGCTGCAGAAGCAGCACAACTACGCGAACCCCATGCAGGTTCCGCGGTTGGTCAAGATCGTCGTCAACATGGGTGTCGGCGAGGCCGCTCGCGACGCCAAGCTGATCGACGGCGCGGTCCGCGACCTGGCCACCATCACCGGCCAGAAGCCGCTGGTGCGGCGCGCGACCAAGTCGATCGCGCAGTTCAAGCTGCGCGAGGGCATGCCGATCGGCGCGAAGGTCACCCTCCGCGGCGACCGGATGTGGGAGTTCCTGGACCGGCTGCTGTCCATCGCGCTGCCGCGTATCCGTGACTTCCGCGGCCTGGACGGGCGCAAGCTCGACGGGCACGGCAACTACACGTTCGGTCTGACCGAGCAGTCGGTGTTCCACGAGATCGACCAGGACAAGATCGATCGCCAGCGGGGCATGGACATCACGGTGGTCACGACCGCCACGACCGACGACGAGGGCCGGGCGCTGCTCAAGCTCCTGGGCTTCCCGTTCAAGGAGAACTGAGCGAATGGCCAAGAAGGCGCTGATCCTCAAGGCGGCCGCGAAGCCGAAGTTCTCGGTTCGCGCGTACACCCGCTGCCAGCGGTGCGGGCGTCCGAAGGCGGTCTACCGCAAGTTCGGTCTCTGCCGGGTGTGCATCCGGGAGATGGCCCACCGCGGTGAGCTGCCCGGCGTGTCCAAGGCTTCCTGGTAATAGCCCGGCGCGCTTCGCGCGTCAGCTGAACTGTCTCTTCGCCGTAGGCCCCGGGCCCTGCCCGGGGAACCCCGGCGAGAAAGGTTGACGAATTTCATGACGATGACCGACCCGATCGCAGACATGCTCACGCGTCTGCGTAACGCCAACCAGGCGTACCACGACCGGGTGACGATGCCGTACTCCAAGATCAAGGCCAACATCGCCGAGGTCCTGAAGGCCGAGGGCTACATCGCCACCTGGTCGGTCGAGGAGCCCGAGGAGGGCGCCGTCGGCAAGCGACTGGTCGTCGAGCTGAAGTACGGCCAGAACCGCGAGCGCAGCCTGGCCGGCATCAAGCGAGTGTCCAAGCCCGGTCTCCGGGTGTACGCCAAGTCGGACGGGCTCCCGCGGGTGCTCGGCGGGCTGGGCGTGGCGATCATTTCGACGTCCCAGGGGCTGCTCACCGACCGGCAGGCCCGCAAGCGGAGCGTTGGCGGGGAAGTCCTCGCCTTCGTCTGGTAACGGGAGACAGGTAGAAATGTCGCGTATTGGACGTAAGTCGATCCCGGTACCGGCCGGCGTCGACATCACGATCGAGGGCCAGACCGTCAAGGTCAAGGGCCCCAAGGGCGAGCTGTCCCACACGCTCGCGGAGCCGATCACGGCGGAGCGGGGCGAGGACGGCCAGCTGCACGTCAGCCGGCCCAACGACGAGCGCAAGGCCAAGGAGCTGCACGGCCTGAGCCGTACCCTGGTCGCCAACATGATCATCGGGGTGACCGAGGGCTACCGCAAGAGCCTGGAGATCGCCGGCACCGGTTACCGCGTCACCGCCAAGGGCAAGGACCTCGAGTTCGCGCTCGGGTTCTCGCACCCGGTGCTGGTGCCCGCCCCGGACGGCATCACCTTCACGGTGGAGAGGCCGACGCTGTTCCACGTGGCCGGCATCGACAAGCAACAGGTCGGTGAGGTCGCCGCCAACATCCGGAAGATCCGCCCGCCGGAGCCCTACAAGGGCAAGGGCGTGAAGTACCAGGGCGAGGTCATCCGCCGTAAGGCCGGAAAGGCAGGTAAGAAGTGAGCGCCACGCTGCTCAAGCGCCGCCGCGGCGTCGCCGCCAAGCGCGCCGTCGGGCGTGCGCGTCGGCACTTCCGGGTCCGCAAGAACATCAGCGGTACGCCCGAGCGTCCCCGCTTGGTGGTCACCCGCTCCCTGCGGCACATCGTCGCCCAGATCGTGGACGACACCAAGGGTCACACCCTGGCGTCGGCCTCGACTCTGGACGCCTCGCTGCGCGGTGCGGAGGGCGACAAGAGCGCCCTGGCCGGCAAGGTCGGCGCTCTGCTCGCCGAGCGGGCCAAGGCGGTCGGTGTGTCCAAGGTCGTCTTCGACCGCGGTGGCAACCGGTACGCGGGGCGGGTAGCCGCGCTTGCCGATGCCGCCCGCGAAGCCGGGCTCGAGTTCTAGAAACCCCGTCACGAGAGAGAAGGAAGGCTGCTGATGCCAGGTCAACAGCGCCGTGGCGGCGGGTCCGGTGGCAACGAGGGTGGTCGCCGCGACAACCGCCGTGAGGGCGGCCGCGGAAACGCGCCCGTCGAGAAGACCCCGCACCTCGAGCGGGTCGTCGCGATCAACCGCGTCGCCAAGGTCGTGAAGGGTGGTCGTCGCTTCAGCTTCACCGCCCTGGTGATCGTGGGCGACGGCGACGGCACCGTCGGCGTGGGCTACGGAAAGGCCAAGGAGGTGCCCGCGGCGATCGCCAAGGGTGTCGAGGAGGCCAAGAAGCACTTCTTCAAGGTGCCGCGGATCGGCCAGTCGATCCCGCACCCGGTGCAGGGCGAGGAAGCCGCCGGTGTGGTGCTGCTCAAGCCGGCCTCCGCCGGTACGGGTGTCATCGCCGGTGGTCCGGTGCGCGCCGTCCTGGAGTGCGCGGGTATCCACGACGTGCTCTCCAAGAGCCTCGGCTCGTCCAACCCGATCAACATCGTGCACGCCACGGTGGCCGCGCTGAAGGGGCTCGAGTCCCCGGAGGCGGTGGCGGCCCGTCGGGGTCTGCCGGTCGAGGACGTCGCGCCGGCCGCCATGCTGGCGTCGCGGGCGGGGGTGGCCTCCTGATGGCACGCCTGAAGGTCACCCAGGTCCGGTCCGAGATCGGGACCAAGCAGAACCAGCGTGACTCGCTGCGTTCGCTCGGTCTGAAGCGGATCAACGACGTGGTGGTCAAGGAGGATCGTCCGGAGATCCGCGGCATGATCTTCGCGGTCAACCACCTCGTGAAGGTCGAGGAGGTCGAGTAATGACGATCAAGGTTCACCACCTGCGTCCGGCTCCGGGCGCCAAGACCGCGAAGACCCGGGTGGGTCGCGGTGAGGCGTCCAAGGGCAAGACCGCCGGTCGCGGTACCAAGGGCTCGAAGGCCCGCAAGAACATCTCGGCGGCGTTCGAGGGTGGCCAGATGCCCATCCACATGCGCCTGCCGAAGATGAAGGGCTTCAAGAACAAGTTCAAGGTCGTCTTCCAGGTGGTCAACCTGGACCGGCTGGCCGAGCTGTTCCCCAACGGCGGCCAGGTCGGCCCGCAGGAGCTGGTGGACGCCGGCGCGGTCCGCAAGGGCCAGCCGGTGAAGGTCCTCGGCAGCGGCGACCTCGGTGGTGTGGCTCTCCAGGTGTCGGCGCACGCGTTCAGCGCGTCGGCCAAGGAGAAGATCACCGCCGCCGGTGGCTCGGTGACCGAGCTGTAAGGCACGGATTCATGGCGCCCGCCCAGTTTTCCTCTACTGGGCGGGCGCCATGGTCTACCAGGCGCGTGTGCGCCGGGTAACATCGGATTCGTTTTATGTAGCCGGGCGCATCTGCCCGGACCGGGATCGGGCTGTTAGAGTCCCATCCCAGCCATGGATATCGGGCACTCGCCCGAAACCACCCCGACCCGCCAGGGATCACCGGCGGCCCGCCTCGCGCAGGAGGAAGAAGTTGCTGTCCGCCTTTCTCAGTGCGTTCCGTACGCCTGACCTGCGCAAGAAGCTGCTGTTCACAGTAGGCATCATCGCGGTCTACCGGCTGGGCGCGACGCTGCCCAGCCCGGGCGTCTCGTACGGCAACGTGCAGAAGTGCCTCGACAAGGTCCAGGAGGGTGGGAGCACCGGTGTGCTCAACCTGCTGGATCTGTTCTCCGGTGGCGCGCTGCTGCAGCTGTCGGTCTTCGCGCTGGGCATCATGCCCTACATCACCGCGTCGATCATCCTGCAGCTGCTGACGGTGGTCATCCCGCGGCTGGAGCAGCTCCGCAAGGAGGGCCAGGCCGGCCAGGCGAAGATCACCCAGTACACCCGCTACCTGACCCTGGGGCTGGGTATCCTGCAGTCGTCGGCGTTCGTGGCGCTGGCCCGCTCCGGGCAGCTGTTCAACAACCAGTGCGACGAGTTCCCGATCGTGCCCGAGGGCACCGGCATCCCGAACTGGCTCACCCTGAGCATCCTGGTCATGACGATGACCGCCGGCACCGGCATGGTGATGTGGCTCGGCGAGCTGATCACCGACCGCGGCGTCGGCAACGGCATGTCCGTCCTCATCTTCACCTCGATCGCCGCCCGGCTCCCCAGCGAGGGCTGGAAGATCAAGACCAACGAGGGTTGGGCCAAGTTCGCTCTGGTGCTCGCCCTGGTCCTGCTGGTCATCACCGCGGTCTGCTTCATCGAGCAGGCGCAGCGCCGGATCCCGGTGCAGTACGCCAAGCGGATGATCGGCCGGCGGATGTACGGCGGCACCTCGACCTACATCCCGCTGAAGGTCAACCAGGCGGGTGTCATCCCGGTCATCTTCGCCTCGTCGCTGCTCTACCTGCCGCAGCTGGCCCTGCAGTTCTTCGACCCGAACGACCCGGGCAAGGTCCAGGCGTGGATCCAGAACCACATCGTCAAGGCGACCGCGCCCGAGCACATCATCATCTACTTCCTGCTCATCATCTTCTTCACGTACTTCTACGTGTCGATCACGTTCAACCCGACCGAGGTCGCGGACAACATGAAGAAGTACGGCGGCTTCGTGCCGGGCATCCGCCCGGGCAAGCCGACCGCGGAGTACCTCGACTTCATCCTCAGCCGGATCACCCTGCCGGGTGCGCTCTACCTGGGTCTGGTCGCGGTCCTGCCGAACTTCTTCTTCATCTGGCTGAACAGCGAGCAGTTCCTCAACTTCCCGTTCGGCGGCACCGCTGTGCTCATCATGGTCGGCGTCGGTCTGGAGACCGTGAAGCAGATCGAGAGCCAACTCATGCAGCGGAACTACGAAGGGTTCCTGCGGTAGATGCGACTCGTTCTGGTTGGCCCGCCGGGCGCGGGCAAGGGCACACAGGCGGAGTTCATCGCCGCGCACCTCGCGGTGCCGAAGATCTCGACCGGTGACATCTTCCGGTCGAACGTCTCGCAGGGCACTCCGCTGGGTGTCGAGGCCAGGCGCTACATGGATGCCGGCAAGCTGGTCCCGGACGAGGTCACCATCAACATGGTCCGGGACCGGCTCGCCGAGCCGGACGCCGCCGACGGCTTCCTGCTCGACGGCTTTCCCCGGACCACCCCGCAGGCCGCCGCGCTGGACAAGCTCCTCGCCGACCTCGGCAGCGCGCTGGACCTGGTGCTGGAGCTGGTCGTCGACGACGACGAGGTGATTCGGCGGCTGTCCGGGCGGCGCACCTGCCGGGGCTGCGGCAAGATCTGGCACGTCGAGTTCGACGCCACCACGCGTGAGGGTGTCTGCGACCGCTGTGGTGCCGCGTTGTTCCAACGGGACGACGACAAGCCGGAGACCATCGCGGCCCGGTTGCGGGAGTACGCCGACAAGACCGCGCCGCTGGTGGACTACTACGGCGCCCAGGGCAAGCTGGTCGGTATCGACGCCACCGGCCCGGTGGAGGACGTCACGGTCCGCGCCATCGACGCGCTGCGCTCGTACGGCGGGTGACACCTCCGCCGGGAGCCGGCGGATAGAGTGGCAACAGCGGGGTACGTGCCGACGTGCCCCGCTGTTCGCTGTCCAGTAACGAAAGGTGATCGCTCGATGCGCCGTCCCCAGCTGGACATCCAGCTGAAGACCCCCGACCAGATCGAGAAGATGCGGGCCGCCGGTCTGGTGGTCGCCGAGGCCCTGCGTCGGATGCGGGAGGCGGTGGCTCCCGGGGTCAGCACCGCCGACCTCGACGCGATCGCCGAGGCGACCATCCGTGAGGCGGGTGCGGTCCCGTCGTTCAAGGGCTACCACGGCTTCCCCGCCTCGATCTGCTCCTCGGTCAACGAACAGGTGGTGCACGCCATCCCGTCGCCGCAGCAGGTGCTCCGCGACGGTGACCTGATCTCGATCGACTGCGGGGCGGTGCTGGACGGATGGCACGGCGACGCGGCGATCACCGTCGGCGTGGGTGACGTCGCCCCGGCGCTGCTGAGAATGGCCGCTGTCGCCGAGGACGCGATGTGGGCGGGCATCGCGGCTGCCGCGCGTGGTGCCGCCAGTGGGAAGGGTCGGCTGACCGACATCTCTCACGCGGTGGAGGTCGCGGTCCGCAAGGGCGGCCGGTACGGCATCGTCGACGGCTACGGCGGGCACGGCATCGGCACCGAGATGCACCAGGACCCGCACGTGCTGAACCATGGCCGCCCGGGCAAGGGCCCCCGACTGGTGCCCGGCATGGCGCTGGCCATCGAGCCGATGATCACCATGGGTTCGCCGCGTACGGTCGAACTGGCCGACGGCTGGACGGTCGTCACCCGGGACAGGTCGATGGCCGTACACGTCGAACACTCGATGGCCCTGCTGCCGGACGGGGTCTGGGTGCTCACCGCGTTCGACGGCGGCCGGGCCCGCCTCGGCGATCTGGTCACCGCCCGCCAGCCCGCCGACTTCCCGGCGGCCTGACCGCGCCGCCGAGTGGAGGATCGACTCCGGTTGCGGACGCTTGGAGTCCCCGGCAGTGGGGACGCCGCGATTTGCGGCAGCTTGTGAAGGCGTGCCGGCGGAAGCGCTCTCGGGCGGCGGGGGAGTGGCGTAGGTCACGCGAAATCCTCCGGCCGGGCGACCGACCGGGTGGCCGGTTTGGCGAGCGCCGCCGGCCGGCGTACACTTTCTGATCGGCGCACAGCGTCCACTCCGGCATGCCCACTAGCGCTTCAGTGGGAGCCGGAGCCGCGGCTGGCGCGGGCTCTCGATCATGATCGGAAGCCCGTGTAAGACGTTGTGGGCCGTCCGGAGTAACCGACGTCAGGACAGCGGAGGACATGCCGAAAAAAGACGGAGCCATCGAGATCGAGGGTCGGGTCATCGAGCCCCTGCCGAACGCCATGTTCCGGGTGGAGCTCGCGAACGGCCACAAGGTGCTGGCTCACATCAGCGGCAAGATGCGGCAGCACTACATCCGTATCCTGCCGGAGGACCGGGTCGTCGTCGAACTCTCGCCGTACGATCTGACCCGCGGGCGCATCGTCTACCGCTACAAGTAAGCCTGACGGCGGCCGGGACGTCCCCGTGTCCGTCTTCGACGTCCGGCGTCGCGCGTCGTCGCGACTCCGGGCCAGATGGGAAGTAAGGCAACCGTGAAGGTCAAGCCGAGCGTCAAGAGGATCTGCAACAAGTGCCGGGTGATCCGCCGGCACGGCCGGGTCATGGTCATCTGCCAGGACCCGCGCCACAAGCAGCGCCAGGGCTGAGTCGTCCCCGCCGACCGTGACGAGCGGCGGCGGAGCCTCACCCGGCGGGTAGATCCCCACCGCACACATCATCAGCTCGTCCCAGCCGCGAGTGGTACGCAGGGCGTACTCGATCGTGGCTGACCCCCGGTCGGAGGCCGGGGCCCGCTTGGGCAGCGACCATCCCCGGTCGGCGGCGCGAAGGCGCCGGAGGGACAGGGCGGTCGGTAGCGGGGTGGGACGGGTCCACACCTCCGCCACAACATCACGAGGAGTACGCCCGCACATGGCACGTCTAGTCGGCGTGGACCTCCCCCGCGAGAAGCGGATGGAGATCGCGCTCACCTACATCTTCGGGGTCGGCCGCACGCGCGCCCTGGAGACGCTCGCCGCCACCGGCATCTCGCCGGACAAGCGCGCTCGGGACCTCACGGACGAGGAGCTGGTGCAGCTCCGCGACCACATCGAGGCGAACTACAAGGTTGAAGGTGACCTGCGCCGCGAGGTCGCCGCTGACATCCGCCGCAAGGTTGAGATCGGCTGCTACGCCGGCATCCGGCACCGCCGGGGCCTGCCTGTGCGTGGCCAGCGGACCCGGACCAACGCGCGGACCCGCAAGGGCCCGAAGCGGACCGTGGCCGGCAAGAAGAAGCCCGGCAAGAAGTAAGACGTAGACCGGAATACGGGTCTAGGTCCGCCGAGCAAGGCCAGGCCGCAACCTGTATCGGGAAGTCAACTAGGAGCGCACAGACTTATGCCACCGAAGGCTCGTGCCGGAGCCGCTGTCAAGAAGGTCCGGCGCAAGGAACGCAAGAACGTCGCCCACGGGCAGGCGCACATCAAGAGCACCTTCAACAACACCATCGTGTCCATCACGGACCCGACCGGTGCGGTCATCTCCTGGGCCTCCGCGGGCCAGGTGGGTTTCAAGGGCTCCCGCAAGTCGACTCCGTTCGCCGCGCAGCTGGCCGCCGAGGCCGCCGCGCGTCGGGCCATGGAGCACGGCATGCGCAAGGTCGACGTGTTCGTCAAGGGCCCCGGCTCCGGTCGGGAGACCGCCATCCGTTCGCTGCAGGCCGTGGGCCTCGAGGTCGGGCAGATCTCCGACGTCACCCCGCAGCCGCACAACGGCTGCCGTCCGCCGAAGCGTCGCCGGGTCTGAGAGGTTAGAGAGAGATGGCTCGTTACACCGGTGCTGACTGCCGCCGTTGCCGGCGGGAGAAGATGAAGCTGTTCCTCAAGGGCAGCAAGTGCGATGGACCGAAGTGCCCGTTCGAGTCCCGGCCGTTCCCGCCCGGGCAGCACGGCCGCGGCCGCACCAAGGAGACGGAGTACCTGCTCCAGCTCCGTGAGAAGCAGAAGGCCCGCCGCGTCTACGGCGTGCTGGAGAAGCAGTTCCGCGGTTACTACGAGGAGGCCGTGGCCAAGCAGGCCAAGACCGGTGAGGTCCTCCTGCAGATCCTCGAGTCGCGGCTGGACAACGTGGTCTACCGGGCCGGTTACGCCGGTTCCCGGGACATGGCCCGCCAGTTGGTCAAGCACGGACACTTCACCGTGAACGGCAAGAAGGTCGACATCCCGTCGTACCGGGTCAAGGAGCACGACATCATCGAGGTCCGGGAGAAGAGCAAGCAGCTCACCCCGTTCCTGGTGGCGCAGGCTCAGGCCGGTTCGCGGTCGGTGCCGGCCTGGCTGGAGGCGATCCCCAGCCAGATGAAGATCCTCGTGCACTCGCTCCCGGCCCGCCAGGTGATCGACACCCAGGTGCAGGAGCAGCTGATCGTCGAGCTCTACTCGAAGTAGGGGCTCGTTGCGGTGGTCCGCCCTTCGGGGCGGACCACCGGAACAGTTTTGTCGTGGGCGTCATATAGCGGGCGTCCCGGAAGAGAAGAGAAGAAATGCTCATCAGCCAGCGACCGACCCTCTCCGAGGAGTCGATCAACGAGACCCGGTCCCGGTTCACCATCGAGCCGCTGGAGCCCGGCTTCGGCTACACCCTGGGCAACTCGCTGCGGCGTACGCTGCTGTCGTCCATCCCGGGTGCGGCCGTCACCTCGATCAAGATCGACGGCGTGCTGCACGAGTTCACCACCATCCCCGGGGTCAAGGAGGACGTGGTCGAGCTCGTCATGAACATCAAGGAGCTCTGCGTCAGCTCCGAGCACGATGAGCCGGTCAGCATGTACCTGCGCAAGCAGGGTCCGGGCGACGTGACCGCGGGTGACATCCAGCCCCCGGCCGGCGTCTCGGTGCACAACCCCGACCTCAAGCTCGCCACCCTCAACGGCAAGGGCCGGCTCGACATGGAGCTGACCGTCGAGCGGGGGCGTGGCTACGTCACGGCGGCGCAGAACAAGCAGGCGGGCGCCGAGATCGGCCGGATCCCGGTCGACTCGATCTACTCGCCGGTGCTCAAGGTGACCTACCGGGTCGAGGCGACCCGGGTCGAGCAGCGGACCGACTTCGACCGGCTGATCATCGACGTCGAGACCAAGGCGTCGATGGGGCCGCGTACCGCGCTGGCCTCGGCCGGTTCGACGCTGGTGGAACTCTTCGGCCTGGCCCGGGAGCTGGACGAGACCGCCGAGGGCATCGACATCGGGCCGTCTCCGCAGGACGCCCAGCTCGCGGCGGACCTGGCCCTGCCGATCGAGGAGCTGGACCTCACCGTCCGCTCCTACAACTGCCTCAAGCGCGAGGGCATCAACTCCGTTGGTGAGCTGATCGGGCGCACCGAGGCCGACCTCCTCGACATCCGGAATTTCGGTCAGAAGTCGATCGACGAGGTCAAGATGAAGCTCGCCGGGATGGGTCTGGGGCTGAAGGACTCGGCTCCGAACTTCGACCCGGCGCACGTCGTGGACGCCTTCGGCGAGGCCGACTACGACACCGACGACTACCGCGAGACCGAGCAGCTCTAGTCCGCGCTGCCGCCACACCTGAGGAGCACCAACAATGCCCACGCCCACCAAGGGCCCCCGCCTCGGCGGCAGCCCCGCGCACGAGCGGCTGATGCTGGCCAACCTGGCCACCGCGCTGTTCCAGCACGGCAAGATCCAGACCACCGAGACGAAGGCCCGGCGGCTGCGTCCGCTGGCCGAGCAGCTCATCACCAAGGCCAAGCGGGGCGACCTCGCGTCGCGGCGGCGGGTGCTGGGCGTCGTCAAGGACAAGGACGTGGTCTACGCCCTGTTCGACCAGATCGCGCCCCGGTACGCCAACCGCAACGGTGGCTACACCCGGATCGTGAAGACCGGTCCGCGCAAGGGTGACGCCGCTCCCATGGCGATCATCGAGCTGGTCGAGGAGCTTCAGGTCGCCGAGCCCAAGGCGAACAAGAAGACCGCCGCCCGCAAGACCGCCCAGCAGGACAAGGTCGAGGCGCTCGCGCCGGCGGAGGAGACCCCGAAGTCGACCGACGACGACCAGGACGCCGAGGCTCCGGTGTCGGCGTCCGGCGACACCGCCGCGGCGCGCGAGGACAGCGACCTCGCCATCGAGGAGAACAACGAGCAGAACAAGGCCTGAGCAAGGTCTTCGTCGGGCCCGGCATCCCTGTGGGTGCCGGGCTCGACCCGTGACTGGAGGTACGCGGTGGACGAACGGACCCGGCTGCGGCTGGACGTGTCGTACGACGGCACCGACTTCTCCGGCTGGGCGGTCCAGCCGACCCGCCGTACGGTCGCCGGGGTGCTCACCGAGACGCTGGACCTGGTGCTCGGGGCGGGCACCGCGACCGGCCTGACCGTGGCCGGCCGGACCGACGCCGGGGTGCACGCCACCGGGCAGGTCTGCCACCTCGACCTGCCCGCCACCGTGTGGCGGGAGCACGAGGGACGGCTGCTGCGCCGGCTGGCCCGGCTGCTCCCCGGCGACGTGCGGGTCCGGGCGATGACCGAGGTGCCGGCCGACTTCGACGCCCGGTTCTCGGCGACCTTCCGGCGCTACGAATACCGGGTCACCGACGCGCCCTGGGGCGTCGAGCCGCTGCGCCGACGGGACACCCTGGCCTGGCCCAGGCCACTGGACCTGGCCGCGGTGAACGCGGCGGCGGCGGGCCTGGTGGGGGAACACGACTTCGCCGCGTACTGCCGGCGCAAGGAGAACGCCACCACGCTGCGCGAGGTGACCCGGCTGGACTGGCGGCGCGACCCGGACGGCATCCTGGTCGCCACCGTGCAGGCCGACGCCTTCTGCCAGAACATGGTGCGCAGCCTGGTCGGCGCGATGCTGGTCGCCGGGGATGGCCGCCGCCCGGCGGCGTGGCCGGCCAGCCTGCTGACCCGGCGGGAACGGTCCAGCGAGGTGACCGTCGCGCCCGCGCACGGGCTGGCCCTGGTCGAGGTCGGCTATCCGGCCGACCCGGCGGAGTACGCCCGCCGTGCCGACCTCACCCGTCGGCTGCGGGTGCCCGCCGAGGCGTGAGCGGGGCGAGGCCCGCTGCGCGGACCGGGCCTCGCCCCGCTGTCGGCCGGTTCAGTCCTGCGGCGGGTCCTCCCCGCCGTGGCGGTCGGCGCCCTCCCGGGTGGTGGGCTGTCCGGCGTAGCCGCCGGTGGTGCGCCGCTGGAGCACGCTCTGGTCGAGGTGCAGTTCCAGCATGTCGTACAGGATGTCGCGGGCGGTGGTGTCGTTGGTCGGCAGCGGCTCGCCGTCGGCCCGTACCACCAGGCAGTAGGCGACGTAGTGGCCGCGTACCTGCCAACCGACCCGGGCCGCGGCGGTGCTGACCGCCTCGGTGCCGTCGCCGGCGGCCATCCCCCGGAAGCGGCCCTGCCGCTCGTCGAGCAACTCCCGGATCCGCCCCTGGACCTGCTGGGCGGTGCCCCGGTCGGGGAGGTTGAACAGGCCGACGGTTGCCAGGTGCCGGCGGTCGGCGGTGCGTACCGTCGCCCGGACCACCTGGCTGCATCCGAGCCGGGCCAGCAGGTCACCGAGCTCCCCGGTGGCCGCCACCGCGCAACTGCCGCTGGAGTGGGTCTTCAGCACCTCGTACGCGGGCTCGCCGGCGGTGACCACCAGCGTCTTGCCCGGGAACACCTCCTTGGCGGTCAGCGGCTGTCGGTCGGTGTCCCGGGAGTCGAGGTCGCCTCCGGCCGGCTCGGCACCGGGGGCGGTCGTGCCCGGCGACGGGTCCGGCGCGGCCTGCTCGGTACGTTCGATCAGGACGGCGGCGGCGCCGATGCCGCAGAGTGCCAGCAGCACCAGCACCGCGGCGCCGCCCACGACGGCCTGCCAGAACCGGCTGCCGGCGCCGCCACGGCCGGCGGCGGCACGACGGGTCGGTTGTGGTTCCGGTGCGGCGCCCGGGGCGGACCCGTGGGTGTGTGGTGGGTCTGGAACCGGGACCGACTCGGTCGCCGGGGGCGGGTCCGGGGTTGGTGGTGGAGCGGGTGCCGGTGGTGGAGCGGGTGCCGGTGGTGG
>NZ_SMJY01000076.1:0-24831 GCF_004348355.1 Micromonospora sp. KC721
CAACCACGCCGTCGCCGTCGATCCCCGCCCGCCGACGCGCCGTGCGACCGGATAGCGTCGGCTGCGGTCGGGGGGTCCGACCAGGTACGGGTGGGAGGCGGGATGGCCGGGACGCTGCGGCTGGGCGGACGGACGTTCGCCCCGGGCGAGCTGGTGGTGATGGCGATCGTCAACCGCACGCCGGACTCCTTCTTCGACCGGGGGGCCACCTTCGCGCAGGACAGCGCGTTGCGTGCGGTGGAGTGCGCGGTCACCGAGGGTGCCGAGATCATCGACATCGGCGGGGTGAAGGCCGGGCCGGGCGACGAGGTCGACGTGGCCGAGGAGATCCGGCGGACGGTAAACACCATCGCCGCGGTCCGGGCCGCCTTTCCCGAGGTGGTCATCTCGATCGACACCTGGCGCGCCGAGGTCGCGGTGGAGGCGGTCGCGGCCGGCGCGGACCTGCTCAACGACACCTGGTCCGGGGCCGATCCGGCACTGGCCCGGGTCGCCGCGCAGACCGGTGCCGGGCTGGTCTGCTCGCACGCCGGTGGTCTCGCCCCACGGACCCGACCACACCGGGCGGCCTTCGCGGACGTGGTCGCCGACGTGGTCACGACGGTGACCGGGCTCGCCGAGCGGGCGGTGGCCCTCGGGGTACGCCGGGACGGCGTCCTCATCGACCCGGCGCACGACTTCGGCAAGAACACCCGGCACTCGCTGGAGATCACCCGCCGGCTCGGCGAACTCGCCGCCACCGGCTGGCCGCTGCTGGTGGCGCTGTCGAACAAGGACTTCATCGGCGAGACGCTGGACCTGCCGGTTCCGGAGCGGCTGGAGGGCACCCTCGCCGCCACCGCCGTCTCGGCCTGGCTCGGCGCGCGGGTCTTCCGTGCCCACCAGGTGCGCCCGACCCGCCGGGTGCTGGACATGGTGGCGTCCGTCCGGGGCGACCGCCCACCTACGCTCACCCGGCGCGGCCTGGCCTGAACCGGCTCAGCTCCAGCGGAGGATGTTCTTCCGCCAGGCGTAGAGGATGCCGAGGGCGACCACGGCCACGAAGACGCCCATCTCGACGACGGTGACCAGGCCGAAACCGGGGCGGTCGAAGACCAGTGCCCACGGGAACAGGAACACCGCCTCCACGGCGAAGAGCACGTAGAGGTAGGCGTAGACGTAGTAGCGGATCTGCATCTGCGCCCAGTCCCCGCCGACCGGGTCGATGCCGCACTCGTAGCTGGCCCGCTTGCCCCACGGATCGGCGGGCCGGCCGGGACGTAACACCCGGTTGGCCGAGAACGCCGTAATGAAGAAGAGGACGCTGGCGAGCAGCAGGAGCCCGAGCGTCGCGTACGAGCCCAGGTAACCGGTCACAGTGGGTCAGCCTACCGGGCGGCACCGCCCATCGGCCGGTCCGGGGCGGCGTGCGAGCACGTCACGGACTTGTTTCTCGCTAGCAGTATTGTCGTCGGACAACCATCGCGAATATGGGAATTCCACCCAGCGTCACGGAGGACAGATGCCCCGCGTGGACGTACGCCCCGCCCTGCGGGGACTCGCCCGGCGTACCTCTTCGCTGGTCGCCGCGTCACTCGCGGCCGGACTGGCGGTGGGGCTGGCGATGGCCCCGAGCCTGGCCACGGCCGCACCCTCGGCCGCCCGCCCCGCCGTCGCGGTCACCGACACGGCGCGGCACGGCGCGAAACCGGCGGGCGACACCGACACCCCTCCGACGGACACCAGCGGCGATCCCCTGCCCACCGTCGCGCCACCAACGCTGCCGCCCGACCGGACAACCCCCCGGCCGACACCGACCACGGCCACGCCGACCGCCAGGCCGGCCCCGTCGCGGGGCGGCACGGCGAAATCGGTGCCGCCGCGGGCACAACGGCCGGACTCACCGGCCGACGACGGGCCGGGCGTCCGGATCACCACCCGGAACATCTCACTCGGCCCCGACTACTGGAACGCGGAGAGCACGGTGACCGGGCTGCGGATCACCGTCGAGAACACCGCGACGGTGACCGAGCAGGTCCGGCTCTCCTACACCCTGCCCGCCGGAGTGGCCGACGCCGGAACCTCGGGCTGCGCCACCGCCGGTGGCGGCACCTGGCGCTGCGGCGAGTGGACGACGGCGCCCGGCGCCCGGTTCACCACCGTGATCAAGGTACGCGTCGACGGTGACGCGTGGCGGGGCATGCCCTTGAGCGGCTTCGTGCGGGTCACCGCCACCGCCGCCGGGTCGACCGCCGTCGCCGAGGACGACGAGGGCTTCGCGGTGCTCTTCCCGCCCGGCCCGCCGGTGCCCGGGATCCTGCTCGAAGCCGACGAGGTGACCTTCGACATCAGCGGCGGCCCGACGGAGTTGGCCGTCCGACTGGGCAACACCGGCCAGGTGGACGCTGCCGGGCGGGTGGAGGTGGTCCTACCGGACGGGGTGAGCGTGCCGAACGCCCCCGCCGGCTGCACCGTGGCACCGCTGTCGCGTGTCCGCTGCGACCTCGGGCTGCTGCCCGCCGGCCGGACACAGACCCTGCGCCTACCGGTGGTGGCCACCCCGGAGGCCCAGCGGGAGGCGCCGCTGGCGGGAGCGCTGATCGGTGTGCTGGAGCCGCGCAGCGGCCGGACCCGGGAGATCCGGACGAGCTTCAAGATCACTGCGGCCGCCGCGCTCACCACCCCGGTGGCCACCCCGGCGCCGACCGGCTCGCAGGGGGTGCTCGCCGGGACCGGGGGCGGCTCGGGCGGCGGCGGGTCGGTGCAGCGCGTCGCGATTACCCTGATCGCGGTCTGCGCACTGGTGGTGATCGTGGCGCTCGGGTGGGCCACCACGTCGCTGCGGCGGCGGATGAACGACCCGGCGCCGCGGGATACGGCGGGAAGCCCGGCCGTCGACTGACCGGAGTGATCCGGTAAGGGCCGCCGCCCGGTGATCTGGATTACGGCGGCTGTCACAAACCGGCGCAAACAAGGACATAAGCCCGCGATATCCGTTCCCAGTCGTCGGACCTCCACCAAGGATGACCTAACGACTCGACGTAGGCTCTGGGATGAGAAACGACAGCGGGCCGGACCAGCCACGGGGTGATTCGGCGCAGCGGCGCGTCAAGGAGGTCACGTGGCCGGGCAAGGCGAGGTCACCATCATGTTCAGCCGCCCGCGGGACGAGGCTGAGCGAAACGAGGTGCAGGCGTGACCAAGCAGATCCGTCAACTGGACCGGGTGGTCATCCGGTTCGCCGGCGACTCCGGCGACGGCATGCAGCTGACCGGCGACCGGTTCACCTCCGAGACGGCGCAGTTGGGCAACGACATCTCCACCCTGCCCAACTTCCCGGCCGAGATCCGGGCTCCCGCCGGCACGCTGCCGGGCGTGTCGAGCTTTCAGGTGCACTTCGCCGACTACGACATCCTCACCCCCGGCGACGCCCCGAACGTCCTGGTGGCGATGAACCCGGCGGCACTCAAGGCCAACCTCGCCGACCTGCCGCGTGGGGCCGACATCATCGTCAACACCGACGAGTTCACCCGGCGCAACCTGGCCAAGGTGGGCTACACCACCAGCCCCCTGGACGACGACAGCCTCACCGGCTACGTCGTGCACCCGGTCGCGCTGACCTCGATGACCGTCGGCGCGCTGGCCGAGCACGAGGTGTCCAAGAAGGACGCCGAACGGGCCAAGAACATGTTCGCCCTCGGCCTGCTCTCCTGGATGTACTCCCGGCCGTACGAGTCGACGCTGCGCTTCCTGGAGCGCAAGTTCGCCGCCCGGCCCGAACTGGTCGCGGCAAACGTGGCCGCCTTCCGGGCCGGCTGGAACTTCGGCGAGACCACCGACTCGTTCTCCGTGCGGTACGAGGTCAAGCCCGCGAAGATGCAGCCGGGCACCTACCGGAACATCACCGGCAACGCTGCGCTCTCCCTCGGCCTGGTGGCCGCCGGGGTCCGCTCCGGGCTGCCGGTCTTCCTCGGCGCGTACCCGATCACCCCGGCCTCGGACATCCTCCACGAGCTGAGCAAGCACAAGCGGTTCGGCGTGGTCACCATGCAGGCCGAGGACGAGATCGCCGCGGTCGGCGCGGCGCTGGGCGCGTCGTACGGCGGCTCGCTCGGCGTCACCACCACCAGCGGCCCCGGGGTGGCGCTCAAGAGCGAGACCATCTCGCTCGCCGTCGCGCTGGAACTGCCGCTGGTCATCGTCGACGTGCAGCGGGCCGGGCCGTCCACCGGCATGCCCACCAAAACCGAGCAGGCCGACCTCAACATGGCCCTGTACGGCCGGCACGGCGAGGCGCCCGTCGCGGTGCTCGCCCCGAAGTCGCCGGCCGACTGCTTCGACGCGGCGCTGGAGGCGGCCCGGATCGCGCTGACCTACCGCACCCCGGTGCTCCTGCTGTCGGACAACTACGTCGCCAACGGCTCCGAGCCGTGGCTGCTGCCCGACGTGGAGTCCCTGCCCGACCTGCGGGTCGAGTTCGCCACCGCGCCCAACGGCGAGGACGGCACCTTCCTGCCGTACCTGCGCGATCCGGAGACCATGGCCCGGCCGTGGGCCGTCCCGGGCACACCGGGCCTGGAGCACCGGATCGGTGGCCTGGAGAAGGCCGACAAGACCGGCGACATCTCGTACGACCCGGCCAACCACGACTTCATGGTGCGCACCCGGGCCGCCCGGATCGAGACGATCCCGGTGCCGGACGTCGAGGTGGAGGACCCGGACGGCGACGCCCGGGTGCTGGTGCTCGGTTGGGGCTCGACCTACGGCCCGATCGGTGCGGCCTGCCGGGGCCTGCGCCAGCGCGGGCTCTCCGTGGCCCAGGCGCACCTGCGGCACCTGGCCCCGATGCCGGCCAACCTCGGCGAGGTGCTGCGCGCCTACGACCGGGTGGTCATCCCCGAGATGAACCTCGGCCAGCTCGCCCACGTGATCCGGGCCAAGTACCTGGTCGACGCGATCGGCTACAACCAGGTCCGCGGCCTGCCGTTCACCGCCGTCGAGCTGGAGACGATGCTGGAAGAGGTCCTGAAGAATGTCTGAGCCCGTCGCTCTCAAGCTCACCGCCAAGGACTTCAAGTCCGACCAGGAGGTGCGCTGGTGCCCCGGCTGCGGCGACTACGCCATCCTGGCGGCCGTCCAGGGTTTCATGCCGGAGCTGAACATCCCCCGGGAGAACATCGTCTTCGTCTCGGGCATCGGCTGCTCGTCCCGGTTCCCGTACTACATGAACACCTACGGGATGCACTCGATCCACGGCCGTGCCCCGGCGATCGCCACCGGGCTGTCGGTGTCCCGGCCGGACCTGTCGGTCTGGGTGGTCACCGGTGACGGCGACGCCCTCTCCATCGGCGGCAACCACCTGATCCACGCGCTGCGCCGCAACGTCAACCTCAAGATCCTGCTGTTCAACAACCGGATCTACGGGCTGACCAAGGGGCAGTACTCGCCCACCTCCGAGGTCGGCAAGATCACCAAGTCGACCCCGGCCGGCTCGGCGGACGCCCCGTTCAACCCGCTGTCGCTGGCGCTCGGCGCGGAGGCCACCTTCGTCGCCCGTACCATCGACTCCGACCGCAAGCACCTCCAGTCGGTGCTGCGGGCTGCCGCGCAGCACTCCGGCTCGGCCTTCGTGGAGATCTACCAGAACTGCAACATCTTCAACGACGGCGCGTTCGACCAGCTCAAGGAGCCGGCCACCCGCGATGACCACCTGATCCGGCTGGAGCACGGGCAGCCGATCACGTTCGGCTCCACCGGGCAGTTCTGCGTGGTCCACCCGCCGGGCGGGTTCGGTCTGGAGGTCCGGGAGACGGCGAGCACGCCGGCCGAGGAGATCGTGGTGCACGACGCCACGGTCACCGACCCGGCGTACGCGTTCGCCCTGTCCCGGCTGCCCGGACCGGATCTGCGCAACACCCCGATCGGCGTGTTCCGCGCCGTCGACCGCCCGTCGTACGACAGCGTCGTGCAGGAGCAGGTGGCCACCGCCAGGGCGAAGGTCACCGAGACCCCGCAGCAGCAGCTCGCCGGCCTGCTGGCCGGTGGCGACACCTGGACGATCCTCTGACCCGCTGACCCCGACCGACCACGGCGGCCGTCCCGTACCCCGGGGCGGCCGCCGTGGCAGTGTCAGGAGGTTGCGGTGCCGGCCGTCGGGCGGTCGTCGCGGACGTGCACCAGCATGTCGCCGGTCTCGATGACCGCGCCGGCCTGGTCGGCCAGGGTCACCACCTTGCCCCGGCGGACCAGCGCGATCACCAGCGACTCCAGTTCCCGAGGCGACTTGCCCACCTCGTGCCGCTCCGCCGAGCGCATCGCCAGCGCCATGCCCTGACCGGGGGTGAGCAGGTCCTCCACCACGTCGATCAGCGGCGGCGCGGAGGTGGACAGGCCCAGCAGACGGCCGGCGGTGGCCGAGGAGACGATCACGTGGTGGGCGCCGCTCTGCCGCAGCAGCGGGGCGTTCTCCGCCTCCCGGGCGGCGGCGATGATCCGGACCTGGCCGGCGGTGAGCTGCCGGGCGGTGAGCGCGACCAGCACCGAGGCGTCGTCGCTGTCGGTCGCGATGATCACCGCCTGGGCGGTGCGGACGTGCGCCTCCTCCAGCACCGCCGAACGGGTGGCGGACCCTTCGATGGCGACCAGCCCGGCCGAGGTGGCCTGCCGCAGTGCGGCCCCGCTGCGCTCCACCACCACGATGCGAGACTTGTCCAGCCCGTTCTCCAGCAGGGCGGAGACCGCGCTGCGCCCCTTGGTGCCGTAGCCGCAGATGATGACGTGGTTCTTCACGGTCCTCCTCCACCGCACCAGGCGACGGCCGGTCCGGTACTGCTCGGTCAGGACTTCCAGGGTGGTGCCGACCAGGATGATCAGGAAGAGCACCCGGGCCGGGGTGATGACCAGGACGTTGACCAGCCGGGCCTGCTGGGAGGCCGGGGTGATGTCGCCGTACCCCGTGGTGGAGAGCGAGACCACCGCGTAGTAGAAGCAGTCGATCAGCGTGAGACCGTCCTCGTTGACGTCGCGGTAGCCGTCCCGTTCGAGGTAGACCACGACGACCACGACGCACACCAACCCGATGGCGGCGGCCACCCGGAGGCTGAGTGCGCTCAGCGGCCCCCGTCGCTGCGCCGGGAAATGGATCACCGCGGGACCTGTCCCGACCTTGCCGTCTCCTGCACGAGCACAACATAGCGGTTGACGGTGCATCCGCACGCCGGGGTGGCGTACCGGGGCGGCCGACCGGACCGGGAGCCGGCATGATGGTGGAAGTCCGGACGCGCACGAGGAGGCCCCGATGTCGTTACTGCGCCGGGTGATCGGCGGCGTGCTCCGCCGGGTACGCCAGCGCCAGGGTCGTACCCTGCGCGAGGTGGCCCAGGCCGCCGGCGTCTCGCTGCCCTATCTGTCCGAGGTGGAACGCGGGCGCAAGGAGGCATCCTCCGAGGTGCTCGCCGCGATCTGCCGTGCCCTCGGGATCAACCTGTCCGACCTGTTGGAGGAGGCCCGCGACGACCTGCGCCGGGTCGAGCGGCGGGTGCCCACCGCCCCCCGGGTGACGCTGGTCCGGCTGGACCAGGCGCCGGCCGTCCGCACCGACGCCGGCCCGCGCCTGCGGATCGGCTTCCACGCCGACCTGCCCACGCCCGAGCCGCGTGCCGCCACGCCCGTCGCCGGGTCCGCATCGGCGCCGGCCACGCGGCTGCTCCGGCTGCGCGGTCCGGCACCCACTGTCGGCGGCCTCCGGTCGCATGCCGACCGGTCGTTCCGCTCGGCCGGCGGCCGGCTGCCGCACGTCGACACATCCGGCTTCGGGGCCGTGCCGCCGGTGGCTCCGCCGGCCTCGTGCTCGGCCGGGCTGGTCGGCGCGACGGGGCTGCGGGTCCGGTTGTTCGCACCCGTCGAGCACTCCGGTCCGCGTACCCCCAGGGTGTCGGCCCGCCGCCGGGTCCGCGCGGGCCGGCAGCGGCTGACCGTCCGGTAGATGCGCTTCTGCCGCCGGCAGATCTGCCGGCGGCAGAAGCGCTGGGCTCCCGACCACCGCCGGGCGCAGGCTGGGATCGCCGGTCCCCGGGCGAATCCCGTCGCCCGCCGGCAACGCGGGAGGGTGGTCGAAATGATCGGGTACGACGTGCGGATGCTGGACGGCCCACAGGCGCCCTTGGGTGACCAGGTCTTCGAGCGGCTGCTCCGGGAACGGATCGTCTTCCTCGGCACGGAGGTCACCGACGCCTCGGCCAACCAGATCTGCGCCCAGATCCTGCTGCTCGCCGCGGAGGACAGCCGGCGGGACATCTACCTCTACATCAACTCGCCAGGCGGTTCGGTCAGCGCCGGCATGGCCGTCTACGACACCATGCGGTACGTGCCGAACGACGTGGCCACCCTGGCGCTGGGATTCGCCGGTTCGATGGGGCAGTTCCTCCTCTGCGCCGGGACGGCCGGCAAGCGCTTCGCGCTGCCCCACTCGCGGATCATGATGCACCAGCCCTCCGGAGGGATGGGCGGCACGGCCGCCGACATCACCATCCAGGCCGAGAACATGCTGCACGTGAAGAAAACCATGCAGGAGCTGATCGCCCGGCACAGCGGGCGCACCCTCGACGAGATCCAACGTGACTGGGACCGGGACCGCTGGTTCACCGCCGAACAGGCCCGCGAGTACGGCCTGGTCGACCGGGTGATCAGCCACGCCGACCAGCTCGGCGGCTGACCGGCCGCCGACCGCATGGTCAGCCTGCTCCGCGACCGGGACCTGTCGGCCCGGATGGGCCCGGCCGGCCGCGACTGGGTACGCCGGCACTAAGGTTGGGGCAGACCGGTCACCCTCCTGCACGCTGGTTTCTCTGTCAGGGCCACCCTTGAGGACGGCACCGGCGCAGCGGATGACTGGTACCGCTACAAGCTGGTGGTACGCCGTGCTGCACCGGTTCGGTCCGGACGTCGCCCATACCGGTTCGCAGATCTGGTGCGCCGGCACGGGCGAAGACGAGAAAGCCTCGATCGACCGCGCTCAGGCACGCCTTCTCACCGATCCGCGTGTCCACGTAGTCGCCGAGGGCGACCGCCGCGCTGGCTGCCTCCTGCGCGGTGCCCGAGCGCCATACCAGCTTCATCGTCGGGTAGACGGAGCCAGGGCGCCCCACGCGGGGCGCCCTGGTCGTTTCTCCGGTACGGGTCAGCGTGGTACGCGGCGCAGAAGCCAGTACGCCCGGCCTTCGTCACCGCGGGCCAGCGCGTGGTCGGCGTCGGCGATCAGCCGCGCCCAGTCGCTGCGCGCCCGCCCCGCGACCACCGCGTTCTGTGCGGCGTCGCGGGCCTTGTCCAGCGCCGACCGGGCCTTGCCGGTGCGCAGACCCCAGCCGTACGGGAACAGCGGCCGGTAGTCGGCGTCGCCGACGTTGATCGGCACCTGGGCCTCGCTGCGCGGCCAGGTCATCGGCAGCCGACCGGTGAACGGGCGCTTGCCGAAGAGCACATCCGCCACGCCGGCGCCCTCGCTGCCCGGCAGCCAGGACGCGACCAGCGCGTCCATCTGCCCGAGCTGGTCGGTGAGCACCTGCGGTCGGCCGGAGACCACGACGACGACGCACTTGTCGATCGCGGAGCAGACCTTGTCGATCACGGCCCGGTCGCCGGGCTGGAGGTTGAGCGACTTCTCCTCCTGCTGCGGCCCCGTGCACCAGCCGCACTCCGGGCCGCCGACGTCGCCGTAGCCCTCGGCGTACGGCGTCTCGCCTACGACCACGACACCGACGTCCGAGCCGGCCGTCGGGGCCGACGCGTCCGCGCTGAACGTGACCGTGGCGCGGGGCGCGACCTCGCGGATGCCCTCGAGGATCGTTGTACCCGGGATGATGTCGCCGGACGCCCCCTGCCAGGTCATCGTCCAGCCGCCGGCCTGATTGCCGATGTCGTCGGCGTTGCGCCCGGCGACGTACACCTTGGCGTCGGAGCGCAGCGGCAGCGTGCCGCCGCTGTTCTTGAGCAGCACCTGCGACTGCGCGACGGCCTGCCGGGCCAGCGCGCGGTGCGCGGCGCTGCCGACCTCGCCCACGCGGTCGGCCGACGTGTACGGGTCCTCGAAGAGCCCGAGCTGGAACTTCACCCGCAGGATGCGGCGCACCGCATCGTCGATCCGCGCCATGCTGACCCGGCCGGCCTCGACCTCGGCCAGCAGCAGGTCCTCGAACTGCTTGGCGGTGTTGGGCTCCATGAACATGTCGATGCCGGAGTTGACCCCGACCCGCACCTTGTACGGGGTCAGCCCGGTGTTCGCAGGGTCGGCCGGGTCGGAGATCTGGTGGATGCCCTCCCAGTCGGAGATGACGAACCCGTCGAAGCCGAGCCGGCCCTTGAGCGTGCCGGTGATCAGATCGCGGTTGGCGTGCATCTTCGTCGGGTTGCCCACCCCGTCCTCGGTCCAGTCCACACTGGAGAACGACGGCATGACGCTGCCCACGTCGCGCTTGCCGAGCGCGACCACGTACGGCGCGAGGTTGATCCGGGCGAAGTCGGCACGGTTGGTGACGGTCACCCCCTGGTCGATCGGGTAACGCTGCTCCGACCACGGCTTACCCTCGTTGGCGTCGGCGATCGCCTGGTCGTACTTGGTGTCGCCGTCGCCGGCGAAGTGCTTCACGGTGGCCAGCACACCATCGCCCAGGCGCCGCCCCTGCAGGCCGTCGATGACCGTGGCCAGCGAGGCGACCAGCGCCGGGTCCTCGCTGAAACTCTCGTACGTGCGGCCCCACCGCTCGTCCCGCGCCGGACAGATACACGGCGCGAAGTTCCACCGGATGCCGGTGGCCAACACCTCGTCGGCGGTGGCCCTGCCGACCCTCTCCAGCAGCCGCGGATCGCGGGTGGCGCCGAGCCCGATGTTGTGCGGGAACACCGTTGCCCCGTACACGTTGCCGTGCCCATGCACCGCGTCGATCCCGTAGATCATCGGGATGCCCAGCCGCGTCCGCAGCGCCTGCCGCTGGAACTCGTTGACCATCTGGATCCACGCCTCAGGGGTGTTGGGGGTGGGTACCGAGCCGCCACCGGACAGCACCGAGCCGAGCCCCCACTGCGCCACCCGCGACGGATCCTCGGCTACCGCCGCCCGCTCCGCCTGCGTCATCTGGCCGATCTTCTCCACCAACGTCATGCGACCAAGCAGATCGGCGACGCGGCGCTCCACCGGCTGCCGGGCGTCCAGGTACGCGGCGTCAGTGGGCTTCGCCGCCGCCGGCTGGGCAGCCGCGGGCTGTGCCGGTAGCGGTGTGACGGCCAGCATGATCACGCCCAGCACGTGCACCCATGAACGCGTTCGCATATCGTCTCCCCCCTGCGGCACGGCCGGTGCCCGGCAGCCCTGATGCCCCGGGTCGTCCGCCGTACCGCTAGCGCTAGATCCTCACTCGGTAACTTCTGCTCGGTGCTGATCGGCCGGACCTGTGAAACAGGCTCTATCTGCACGTCCTCCACTGCCGATTGATGCCGCCGTACAGGCCCGAGGTGGGGATGTGCGCGTTGACCGCGCCGGAACCGGCGGCATCACCCGCCCACTGGTTGTGGGAGCCGGGGTGAAGAGTTCACCTGCCCACGATGGAGCCGGCGCACAGGCCATTGAGCTGGCCGGAGTTGGTGGTTAGGGGGTCGAGCGCGGCGACGTGAGCGAACCGCCGCACCGCCGTCGGCCTGGCTGTGGCGTATCCACGCAACCGAGCCTCCAGTCAGCGGGTTCAGAGGCACGAGTGCCGAAGCGGCCGCGACACTCGCCCACGGCGGGGGCGCGGCATCTCCCACCACGGCCGCCGTGACGACGCCAGCCACCCGCAACCTACGTCGATCAACGGTGGAGCCGGACGTCGACGGATTCGGACCCATCTTGATCCCCCAGGCTGGACGTGCACCCGCCAGCAAACGCATTGACTGACATCATGGTACGACGTATGACCTCCGTCAATGCTCAGATGCTGGGCGTCCGCGGCAGGGCTGCTACCGGGCGTCACCGCCGGCGATCAGGATTCCCTGGAGTATGTGGGCCGCTATCCGGGCTGTCGCCTGAACAGATCGAGCGTTTCGTCCTGGAGGCAGGCAATGGCTGACCAGCCACAGTTGCAGCTCGTCGAGATCGTCGAGCTGACGTCCGGCTCGCTGGCCGCCACGGTGCGCCGCGTCGCCGGGACGGTCCGGCTGGGGAGGCGGTGGACCTGCTACCCGCCGCCGCCGACCGGCCGGGCCCCGGTGGCCGGTAACCCTCGTCCTCCTGGAGGAAGTAGCGGAGGTTCATCTGGTCCATGTACTTCTTCACGACGTCCGAGGTGTCGTCGGACGATCCATCGTCGACCACCAGCACCTCGTAGTCATCGGGATCCAGGTCCTGTGGGACGAGGGGCTCAAGCGTGAGCTGCAGAATGTCCGACCGGTTGTAGGTCGGGGCTACGACCGATGGTTGTTGTGGCCTCCTTTCTCCTACGGGACACTTCGTGGCAGGCGAGCAACGCGAACGCCGCGGCCGTCAGCAGGCCACCGAACAACGGGATGACGCGCACTCCGGCCGTCGCCAGCAGGCCCGCGCCGATGAACGAGCCGGACGCGAGGCCGAGGTTGAACGCGACGCCGAGGCTGGCCGACGCCATGTCGGTGGTCGACGGGGCCACCTGCATGATGCGGTGCTGGATTCCCGCGATCAGCGAGCTGAACGACATCCCCGCCACAGCGAGCAACGGAACCGTCAATACCTTGCTCGCGCCCACTCCGTAGAGGCCGAGCATCGCGGCGGTGATGAGCCCGAGTAGACCCAGCACGACACCGAGTGGAAACCGGTCCAGGACCCGGCCGACCGCCCAGGTGCCCGCGACGCCGAACGAGCCTTGGACGAAGAGCAGCATGCCGAGAGACGTTGCGGCGAACCCGCTGACGTCGAGGAGGAAGACGGTCATATAGGTGAACGCCCCCATGGCGCCGGTGACCGCGAGGATGGTGGCGGCGAGGAGCATCACGAAGCGGCGCCGATCCGGCATCGGCCCGATGTCGCCCCCACTCTGGTGCGGTTTGACGCTCGGCAGGACCAGGGCGACGGCGATACAGGTGACGAAGCCGAAGACGGCCATCGCCACGAAGGCAGCCCGCCACCCGGCCTGCCCGCCCAACCAGGTGCCCACCGGCACGCCGAGGACCGGGCCGAGAGCGTTACCGATCGACAGCCGAGCCACGATGCGGCCTCGGATGTTCGCGGGGAACATCGAGATCGCCACGGGGAACACCACCGCCCAGAAGACACCGTTGGTGGCGGCGGACAGCAGCCGCGCGGCGAGCAACACCTCATAGGAGGTCGCGAGAGCCGACACCGTCGTCGCCGCGGCGAACACACCGAGGGAGCCGGCGAGCAGCGGGCGCCGGGGCATTCGCCGAGTGACCCGGGTCAGCGGGAGCGCCACAATCATGACCACCACGGCGTACCCGGTCACCAGCAGACCGGCCTCGGACCTGGAGCGTCCCAGGTCTGGCGCGATCAGCGTGAGCAGCCCGATCGGAAGCACCTCGGTGGTGACGTAACAGAAAGTGGCGGCGGACAACGCGACGAGGGCACAGACCGCGCGTCGTTGGTGCACCATGGGCTCCCCTCCCGGGTCCTGGACAAGGTCTAGCAAGAAGCCGCCACGCAAGCGGTACGCAACAGACACTCGATCGCCTCGATGGCGCTACCCAATCGCACATCCGCCCACCCAAACCAGCTAAAGCCGTTTTGATGGTAGCATTTCAGCGCACCGCCCTCCGCCGTGATGACACTGTGGAGCTTCGGTGCACGCCAACGCCGGTGCCGTGCGACTTACGCGATGTCATCTCAGTGGTCATGCGCCGATCATGGCCGGAACCTCCGCTCCGGTCCGGCCAGCAGCCGGGGCCGCGAGCGTGGCGCGCACCAGCCACGCCCGGCTGCCCACCGGGCTCGTGCGGCACGCTGACCGGCGGCTGGCCGCTCCAGCAGACCCGATCCGGACAGGACACCAGCGACCGCCTCTACGACAGGCGCCAGAAGTTTCGACGAGACGGTTCGTCATCACCGGGTACCGTCCTGATCAGAGTCGACTCGGACAGCAAGCCGATCGGCGGGGCGGCCTGCCGCGCTCACCGGCCCTGACTCGACAAGGCTTAACCTCTTTTGAGGATCTAGGTGGTAGCATTTTTGGTATGCCATCCGACGTGTGCCAGCTGCCGTTGGTCGGCGGGCACCCTGTACTCGATCTGGTCAACACGCTCGAACGAGGGGGCGAGTCGCCTCACGACTTCCTGTCCGACAGTTCCGCGTTGCTGCGCTGGTCGGTGCGGGTGGGCGTGATCAGCGACGCGGAGGCCGACCTGGTTGGCCGGGCGTGGCGCGACGAGCCCGCGGCGGCGCACGCGGGACTGGCCGCCGTGCGCGACATCCGTGAAGGGCTGTATCTCGTGATGCTCGCGGCGATCACCGACGCCGACGGTGGTACGGCGGGTGACCCTGTCGCGGCCGGCGCCGCGCTGGTCGCACTACATCAGCGCTGGTCCGGCGCGGCCGTCCGAGCAAGATTCGTGCTCGACTCGTCGCGGGTGCGGCTGACCTATGGCACGGTGCCGGCCATGCTGGTGCCCGACCGGATCGCCGGGGCCGCGCTCGACGTCATGCTGACGGCCGACCTGACCCGGGTGCGCCGCTGCCCGGTGCTCGAAGGTGGCTGTGGCTGGCTGTTCCTCGATCAGAGCCGCAACGGTTCCCGACGCTGGTGTCGCATGGCCGACTGCGGCAACACCGTAAAGGCGCGACGACTCACCGAGCGTCGCCGCGCCGCCCGGCTCCCCAGCTCGTAGGCAGCCGACGATGGCGGCATCAGCGCAGCGCTGCCGTACCGGTCGCTGCGGGTTGGGTTGTCCGGGCAGGCCAGCGTGCCCGATCGGCGGTGTCAGTGCGCGAGTGCCGCGATCACCTCAAGCCGATGCCGGTCTCGTGCGATGGTCGCGTAGCGACGAATGCGAGGACAGGTCCCACCGACGGCCGTGAGTGCGCTGTCGGTGGCAGAGGCAGCTATCGAGCCGATCCACTGTCGATCACTGCCCTGTGCATGCTGGTCGCGGATGCGCCCACCGGCCAACGTCACCACCTGTCAATCCCCCTGCGCTGGCCTTGCGCAGGGTAGGTGCTCCCTATTCGGGGCGGCCGTCGGCGAGCCATTGGGCGAGCCCGCGCAGCCCGACCGCCCACCGCCCCAGGTCGGTGACCTCCGCGTGCGCGGTGACGACGGTGAGCAACTCGGCCACCGCCTCGTCCGGCCGCTGGGCGTCGTTGAGGGTCAGCGCCCGGAAGACGCGTACGGAGTCGGAGTCGGGGAACTCCCGGCGGGCGCGGTCGAGCACCTCCAGCGACTCGCCCAGCTCGCCCAGCCACCGCAGGGTGCTGGCGTACTGGCACAGGCACCGAAGCAGGACGTCGCCGTCGAGGCCGAGGGCGAGCGCCCGCTCGTAGTAGCCGCGGGCGGTCTCCTCCTGACCCGCGGTGTCATAGGCGCCACCCACCTCGTACATCAGGACGGGGTGATCAGGGTGTTCGGCGAGCAGCGCCTGGAAGTAGGCGATCGTCGGCGCCATGTTCGCCCGGTCGCGCTGGTCGTAACCGCGCTGAATCGCCTCGGCCAGTTCGGGCGTCACGTCAATCGTCACTGCGGCAGCCCCCTCGCGCACGAGTCTGAAGATCCACTGACCCTACCGCAGCCTCGTCCGCAGGCGCCTACCCGCGGACCGGCCCAGCGCGCACCGGGCATGAGCGCGGGACACACGCTCCTCGGCACGACCGAGCGTTTGCCTACCCGGCGCCTGTCACGCAACGTAATGCCCGGTCGGCGGCGGAAGAGGATGTCCGCGGGGTTCAGTTGCGGCTGGCGTACAGGTACACGGTGACCACGTCGGGTGCGTCGAGGCTGAACAGGACCGATCGGCGCGTGCCGTCGGCGGTGGGTTCCTCCTCGACGATGCCGGAGACGGTCGTGGCGGTTTCGGGGTCCCACAGGTTGCCGCCACCGACGTTGTGTCTCGCGTCGACTGCCCGAACACCGGGTACGGAAGCCGCCGTGAACTTTGCCTCGGCGATGAAGGCGTCGAGGCTAGTACGGGGCATGCGGAACTTCGCCGACAGCAGGGTTTCCAGGCCGTTGCGGTAAGCGGCGGACAGCAGCACGGTTCCGGGAGGCAGGGTCACGTGAGCGACGGCTTCTACCTGAGCCGCGCTGGCGACCTGCGGCCCGGACTGCACCGGGAGCGGATCTCGTTCGTTGTCGCCGAAGACCAGCCCGGCCACACCGCACGCGATCAGCGACAGCACCAAGCTGATGCACGCAAGTACGAATACGCTGTTGCTGCGCCGATTGCGGGTCGTCCGGGCAGCAGGCTCGATCATGTCAAAACAATAGGGTGCGCACGCACGTCGGCCGAGTGGGCTTATCGCTGCGGCACGTAGCGCGGGGATCGCGGCAGGTTCGGATGCCGGAACGCGCTCACCTGATCATGACATCGAGCGACGCTGAGCTCGCTATCCTCGGGGTCCTGTATGACGACGTGGCGCGCACAGCGAATCGGGCGAGGCTCAGGTCCGCGCCGTTCTGGCACCCGTCCGACCGGCGCCAGCGATGCCGGTAGCTATTCTGCTGAGTCGGCGGAGCTACGTCGTTGATTGGGGCAGTCCATCGCCTCGTTCGGTTGGCCGCCGTGTTGCTCGGGCGCCGCTGCGGGCAACAGGGCCAGAAACCGGGTGAGCACTGGTGACATATCTGTCGCCCGCCACATTGCCGCGGAGATCACCGGCCGGTCGGCGTCCCGGATGGGGATGTAGTTAAGGCCCTCGGTGCGTACCACCCTGCTGGACTCCTGCACCAGGGCCACTCCGAGCCCAGCCGCGACCAGCGTGAGCTGCGTGCCGAGCTCCCCGACATACCGGATCGACCGGGGGGTGTAGGCACCTCGCCCGCACATCGACACCAGGTCGTCGTGCCAGAAGGCGCAGACGTCACGGCCCAGCATGACGAGCGTCTCCCCGTCGAGGTCGCGCAGCGCGATGTCGTCCTGTGTGGAGATCGCGTGCCCCGCGGGTACGGCGACGAGGAACCGCTCGGTCGACAGGGTCCGCATCCGCAGCTGCGGCTGTCCGCAGTCGACGCCGCCGAGCGTACTGACGAACGCGATGTCGACCACGTCGTCGAGCAGCGGTTGACCGAGGACGCCCATCGGCAGCTCCCGCAGGCTCAACTCGACGTCTGGAACGATCCGCTCGAAGGCAGAAAGCGCGGCGAGGAAAGGTTGGGACGAGGCGGTCGGATGGTAGCCGACGCGGAGCCGGCCCAGTTCCCCGCGCCGCGCACGTTGGGCCACCGACTCCGCCGACCTTGCCTGCTCCAGCGTGCGCCGCGCCTCCACCAGAAAGAGCCGGCCGGCGTCGCTGAGCGCCGTGCGGCGGCGCTCGCGTACCAGCAGGTCGACCCCGAGCGCCGACTCCAAGCGCAGGATCTGCTGGGAGAGCGCCGGCTGGGCCACGTGCAGCCGGGCCGCAGCGCGGGTGAAGTGCAGTTCCTCGGCGACAGCGACGAACGCCTCCAGATGGCGCAACTCGAACTTCATATCTACACGTTATCAAGTCATTGGATCATGGTCTTTGATCTTATGAACTGCGGTACCTACCGTCGACCACATGAACGCCACAGCAAACCTGGACGGCAAGGTAGCGATCGTCACCGGCGCGACCGGGGGCATCGGAGCCGTCATCGCCCGCGCCCTCGCCGAGGCCGGCGCGGCGGTAACCGTCGTCGGCCGCCGCGCCGAGGCCGGCGAGGCCGTCGTGAAGGACCTGCCGCGCGCGTCATTCGTCGCCGCGGATTTGACCGACCGGGACACGCACCGCCGCGTCGTCGATGCCGCGATCGACCGATTCGGCCGGCTCGACATCCTCGTCAACAACGCCGCGGCGCACACCAGCGGACCGGCGATCCAGGGCACCGAGGAGGACTTCGACCGCGTCGTCGCGCTCAACTACAAGGCAGCATTCTTCCTGACCCAGGCAGCACTCCCGGCTCTGATCGCGTCCGGCGCCGGACGGATCGTCAACATCAGCTCGATCGGCACGATCAAGACCTTCTGGGGTGCGGCGATCTACAACTCGTCGAAAGCCGCGCTCGACAATCTGACCCGTACCTGGGCACTGGAGCATGGCGCGGACGGGGTACGCGTCAACGCGGTGAATCCCGGTATCGTCGTCGACGGCCCCATGTCCGCACCGGTACAGGCGTTCCTCGATATCGAGCGCGACGTGCTGCCGACGATCCCGGCCCGCCGGCTGGCTACCGCGGCGGACGTGGCCGCCGTCGTGACCTTCCTCGCCGGCCCCGGCGCCGAATACCTCAACGGAGTGATCGTCCCGCTCGACGGCGGCCTGACGGCGTGACCGGCGGCGACACCCGGCGTCGAGCCGCAGTGGCGGTACTCTGCGTCGTTCAGTTCATGGTGGTGCTCGACAGCACGATCACGACGGTGGCCGTGGACGCCATCCGCGTCGACCTGGCCACCGACGAGCACACCCTGCAGTACGTGCTCTCTCTGTACGCGGCGGCGTTCGGAGGCCTGCTGCTGCTCGCCGGCCGGTTCGCCGACCTCGCTGGACGACGCCGGGTGTTCGCGGCGGGCACCGTGACGTTCACCGCCGCCTCGCTGCTGTGCGCGGTGGCCCCGACGATGCCGGTGCTGCTCGCCGGCCGCACGCTGCAGGGCGCCGGGGCGGCCTTCGCCTCCGCCGCAGCGTTCGCCCTGCTGCTTGACCTCTATCCGGAGGGTCCCGGCCGCAACCGGGTACTCGGGATCTGGGCCGCCCTCGGTGCGTCCGGGGCGGCCACGGGCCTGATCCTGGGCGGGGTGCTCACCGATCTTGCGGGCTGGCACCTCGTGTTCGCGGTCAACGTGCCGTTGGGAGCTGCCGCAGTCGCGCTCGCCGTCCATCTTCTGCCACCCGCGCCGTCCGCGCGACCGGTCGATGCACGGGCCGCGCGGCTGGACGTGCCCGGCGCGATCACCGCGACGCTGGGCACAGCGACCCTGGTGTTCGCCGTGACCCGTGGTCAGACCGCAGGTTGGACCGAGCTCGGCACAGTGGCCCTGCTCGCGTCCGCCGCCGTGCTGCTCGTGGCGTTTGGGATCGTCGAGGCGCACTCGCCCGACCCGCTCGTGCCGCTGCCGGCGCTCACCCAGGGGCCCGTGCCGATCGCGGCCGTCGCCATCGCGTGCCTCATGGCGGTCGTCGGCAGCCAGGGCTTCTTCCTCGTGCTGTACCTGCAGCGGATCATCGGCCTCGGGCCGACCGCGACCGGGCTCGCCATCGCGCCGAGCGCCCTGCTGGCGCTCGTCGCAAGCACAGCCGCCGCGCGGCTCGCAGGTCGTGTCCCGGCCCGCATCCTCGTCGTGACCGGGCTCCTGCTCGTCGCCGCGGCGCAGCTGTTACTCGGGTACCTGCCAGTCGACGGATCCTACCTCCGCGACCTCCTTCCGGGCCTGCTGCTGTTCGGGCTCGGGCTCGGCACCGCGTTCGTCGGCGCCACGATCGCCGGTACCGCCGGCCTCGCCCCGGCGGACAAGGGCCGAGCGTCCGGCATCCTGAACACCGCCCAGCAACTCGGAATCGCCGTCGGCGTCGCCGTGCTCGTCAGCGCCGCGGCCGTCAAGTCGGCCCGGCCAGAGGTGCTGACGTCGGGCTACGGCACCGGGCTGCGCCTCGGCGCGTTCGTCGCCGTGGCCGGCGCCGTCATCGCCGCAGCCGGAAACCGCATCCGGGCCGGCATCGACACCAGTCCCGCCAGCCGTTACTAGCCCTTTGAAACCATCCCAGGAGACGATCGCCGGGCTGGCACCCGTGCAGAGCGCCGTGGACGCCGCTCGTGAGGCGGCTGCCGGGGTCACCGGAGTCGGTGAGGCGCAGCAACTCGTCGCCAGGATCCTGCAGGGCGGGCAGCCCGGGCCGCTGCTGCAGGCCCTGGACAGCATCAAGCAGGTCCTGGCGCTGGTCGTCGCGGGCACCGCTGGCGCCCGGCAGTCCATCGAAGCGACGATCGCTGAGGCGGGGCAGTTGGGATCGTCGGGAAACTGACGAGGGCTGGCGGTCATCCACCAGCCAGCCCTACCCCTGACACCACCGGCGGCCCACCCCCGACGACCCTCACCCAGGGCGGGGCCGTTTCCCCGGATGCGGACGCGGGAACCGCGTGGACCAGGCGTCCCACCGGCTTGCTCGGTGGGTCACCTACCGGACGTCGAACCCGGATCTCCCGAACGAGAAGCCACGGGAGCGGCGTGCCCTGGAGTTGGAGAACGAGTGTGCCGACAGGATCGCCGGCAACGGGTACCGGGTTCACCAGAACCCCACGAGGCAGCAAGTCGGGGACGCGCGACGCGAAACCGGAGACTCTGGGAGGCCGGAGAAGGCCCCCGACTTCCTCATCGAGGGGCATGTCCTCGACTGCTACGCGCCCACTGCTCCGGTGCCGGCCCGCGCCGTCTGAGCGCGGTGTCCAGGAAGGTCGACACCGAGCAGACCCAACGCGTGATACTCAACCTCCACGACTGGCAAGGAAACCCCGCCGCCCTGCGCAAGCAGTTCCACGACTGGCCCATCACAGGGCTGAAGGAACTGACGGCGGTAACCCGCGACGGTGCGACCATTCAGATCGTCCGGCGAGACTGATAAAGGGGCGCGGATGGCTGTCGAGTACCGGCTGACGCTGGTAGGCGACATCCCACTGGAGCAGGTAACGGAGCTGGCCGCACCCGCAGCGGTCGAGACGTCCACGGCGTCCGGCGGCCGGCGGCTCAGCGCCGACCTGAACGACGAGCACGGGTACGTCGTGGACATCACCGGCGGCAGGCACGGCTACTACTGCGCCGAGGACGACGGGGATTCCCTGTGGCAGTGGGAGCCGGAGACCTACGTCGACGTCAGCTTCCACATACGCAAGGACACCCTGACCGACAAGGGCAAACCCCACATCCTGGCGACCGTGGCCAGAATCCTCGCCGGCACGGCCGAGGACGCGGCCCTCACCCTCAACGACGACGTGCTCATGCTCACGCGCGTCGCGGGAACCATCCAAAAGCACAACACCGACGGCGCACATCTGCCGAGATGAGTGCTTCCGATCTTGGGCTGATTCGACCAGGCTCCGTGCGAGTGCCATGCCGCTCGGTGTGTTGAGCGGCGCGGGTCTTCGGTGGTTAGCGCACCAATCTTCAGTGAGTGCGTCATGAAACTTCAGTTATTTGATCTTGCGCTCGGCCCGGCCGGTTCTCGGGCGGGTATCGGTAGTGGTGATGCTGAGGGCTGCGGTCACGATATGAGGCCGAGGGAGGCGATGAGGTCGTGCATCTCGTCGCGGTAGACAGTGGCCGGGTCGTGGATGACGGTGCGTAGGTGGCCGTAGATCTCTAGGACCATGAGCCCGTGCATGCGGCCCCACACTCTTAGCGTCATCGCGATGCCTGCCGGTGGCAGGTCCGGAAAGTCCTTCCGGACATGGGCTACCAGGTCCGGGTCGAAGTCGGCCCAGCTGTAGGCACGGTCCTCGGATTGGCGTGCCTGGACTGTCGTCCAGGCTGCGGCGACGAGGCCGATCAGTCCGCTGCAGGCGCGAATCTCGGCTTGTTTGCCGGGGCCGTCGCCGGGCGGGTGGTAGCCAGGCACGGGGTCGCCGTAGATCAGCCGGAAGCCTTCGGGGTTGGCCAACGCCCACTCGCGCGAGGCTTGGGCCCAGGCGAGGATCCGGCCGCCTGGATCAGTTTCCGGCACCGAGTCGCGGGCGACCTCGGCGGCGTCGACCGCTGAGGTGTAGACATCGCCGATGAGCGCGGTGATCAGGTCATCGCGGGTGGCGAAGTAGCTGTAGATCGCGCCGGCCGTCATGCCCATCTCGCGGGCGATCGCGCGTAGCGAGATGGCGTCCGGGCCGCCGTCCGCCATGAGCTTCATGGCGATCGCCTTGATCTCGTCGCTGGTCTGGGCGCGTAGCCGGTCACGGCGTCTCATCGTGTGGTCGCTCACACTTGACACTCTACAGGGTTGAGCTAATCTACAGCGTATTCAAATTAAACGGCGTGTAGTAATAAGTCGGCATGTAGAAAGAGCTGTGACCAGAGAAGGACCTGGTCTCGGGCTGCTGGCGTTGACCCGGCGCGTCGTGGCACTCGACTACAACACCCCCTTGGAAGGAGCCAGCAAGTGAGCGCCACCGATGTGATCCTCGGCTACCTCGACATCTGGAACGAGCAAGACGCCGCTGCCCGGGTGACGCTGATGAAGTCCGTCCTCACCGAGGACTCGCTCTACGCCGACCCCGAAAACGCGGGCCTGCGTGGGCACGCCGAACTGTCTGAGGCGATCGGCCGCGCCCGGGAGAAGCTCGGCGACCTGAGGTTCACCCTCGACACCGTGGTCGGCGTCCACCACGACCGCGCACTGTTCCGCTGGAAACTCGGCACGGTCGCCACCGGCTACGACGTCGTCGAGTTCGCCGGGGACCGGATTCGCAGCATCGTCGGGTTCTTCGCATAGGCACGCGCAGCACGGCTGGACTGCCGCTTGGTCCACCTAGCCGCAACGGCCGAGTGCCAGCTTCGGCCCAACTGGTCCGAGGACCGGTTCATCAACCAAACCCTCCGCCAAGCCGTCCGGCTCACCGTTGGCGGCGACATGTTGAAAGTGCGGTTGTCCAACCGATACGGCACCGGCCCATTGCCCGTCGAATGCCTTAATGTCGCGGTCGCCCACAGGCGACGCCGCGATCAAGCCCGACACCCTGCGCGTACTGACCGTGGCCGGGAACCGGCCTTCACCGTGCCTCCCGGCGCCGAGTTGGCCACCGACACGTGCCGTTCCCCGCCGCTGCGCTGGACTCGGTGACCATCACGACATACCTGGCCGAGCCGTCCGGACCGGCAACCTACCACGCCCGAGCCCTGACTACGGCAACCACACCCGTCGCGGCGGACGCCGCATGAGATGCGCAGGAGCACATATGTCCACCCTTTCCCCCTCGCAGTCGCCGGTCACCGTTGTTGGCCTGGGACTGATGGGCCATGCGTTGGCCGCCTGAGCATCATGTGGAGTGTCCTGAACGGCTTCCTGCAGGGTGCCGCACTGCTGGGCACCGCGAACGTCAAGGCGACGACCTTCGCGACCCTGGCCAGCACCGCGATCAACGTGACAACCGACTACGTTTCCGCATACGCACAGCAAATCGACGAGGGCAAGTATCCGGCCACCGACGCCACCGTCGCCATCCACATGGGCGGGATGGAGCACCTGGTCCAGGAGGCCGAGGCCCTCGGCGTCAACACCGAGTTGCCGAACTTCTTCCTGGAACTGGCCAAACGCACGGCAGCCGACGGCCACGCCGACGACAGTTACGCAGCGATGATCAACCAGTTCCGCAAACCCTCCAATTGACTTCCTCCCCACAGCGGACGAACAAAGCCGGGAATCCGGATCACGCCTCTCATGATCCGGATTCCCGGCCTCCGGCCCGGCCGGTGGCCGGATCACCAACGAAGGCCCACCCCCACAAGTCGCGCGGCACGGATCTCACCACGCCACACCTACTGCGCCTTATCAAATAGTCGAAACCCACCCGCACAAACACGTCGGAGCGAACAGCCCGCCGTGATCGGATGCACGCTCATGGTTGCCCCTCCCTGGTCCGACGATGGGTGTCGGCGGGAGGGCAGCGCTACTTTGAGCTGGACAGTCCCCTCTGGAGCCTCTCCGCGCCGCGGTGACCGGCAGGGCGCATGCCACGAGTGAGCCACACCGAACTACGGTGGGCAGCCGCGAGCGAGCGACTCCGCCGGTCACCTCGACCAAGCCTGGCCGGGCTGCGGTCGTCAATCAATGAAACAAGTAGCCGCGAACCGGGCGGCGGTGCAGGTGGCCGCTGTGCGTCGGGCTGTTGTCGGGGCATCATGAGAGCATGATCATGCGAATCTGGCGCACGCGGATAGACGAGGGTCGGGCCGCCGAGTACGAGCGTTTCGCCGCCGAGGAGTCGTTGCCAATGTTCAGCGGCCAACCGGGTTTCCTCGGCCTGCTGTTCGGGCGGGCGGGCACCGAGTGCGCGGTGGTGACCCTCTGGGAAGACGACGCGGCGGCTGAATCGCTCGAAGCGTCACCGAACTACCGCGAAACGGTTGCCCGGATCGGCGCGACGGGACTCCTGCAGGGAGCATCGACCGTCGAGCGCATGAACGTGCACGGCGGCCAGTTGCCCGGTGGCTGGCGTATGGAATGAGCAGCGGCGGCACGCCCAGAAGCCGACCAAGTCGGGTGCGTGGATCTGCTGCGGATCGGGCGCAGTTCGGTCACCCTTTCGGCAAAATACAAGAGCTTCATGATGGGCTACGGCGGTGACATGTTCGGCTTCGTCGACCTGTTCCCCGATCGTCAACCGTGGCAGCTACAGCGACGACGTCACGTCGGTCAACGACCGGGAGTTCCCCGACCGAGAGTTCATCGCCATCGCGCCGGCCGGCACCGGGGACCATTGGGGCTTTCCGGTCACCGACGGTCGCTGCCAGGACGAGGTCTGGTTTCACTTCCACGACGCTGGAAACCCGGAGCTGGAGACAGCCGATTTCCTGGAGTTCATCGCGCGCCACGGGCTCAGGTCGTAGCCGGCCAACCATCCGCTTCTGCCGCCGTCAACGCGCGTCGACCGTCACGGATGGCTGCCGACCATGATGCGCGTGGTTGGCCTCTGCCCTCTGGCTCGGGGTCGGCGACCTATCGAGCAGGGCACCCAATTGAGCGGCGGATTC